>JAGPHI010000124.1 GCA_018055565.1 Oscillospiraceae bacterium
CGCCAGGGCGACCCCGGCGCCAGCCGCTTTTTCATCAGCCTTGAGGACGATTTGATGCGCCTATTTGGCGGCGAGCGCGTGCAAAGCATTATGGAAACCCTGGGCGTTGAAGAAGATATGCCCATTGAAAACCGCATGATTACAAGCGTGATTGAAGGCGCACAGAAAAAGCTGGAGGCGCGCAATTTTGGCATCCGCAAGAACGTGCTGCAATTTGACGACGTAATGAATAGCCAGCGCGAAATTATCTATGGCCAGCGCGGCAAGGTGCTGCGCGGCGAGGATGTATCGGCAGGCGTGCACTCTATGCTGCGTGAATCCATCAGCGCCACTACCGCCATGTATCTTTCGGGCGATGTGGCCGATGACTGGAATTTAGAAGCCTTGCGCGGGCATTATCGCGGCTGGCTGTGCAGCGACACCGATTTCCGCTACAGCACCGAAGAGCTTTCAAACACAACCAGCGAAAGCATCACCGATTTGCTTGTCACGCGCGCAGAGCATATCTGCGAATTGAAAGAGCAAAAATACGGCTTTGAATTAATGCGCGAATTAGAGCGCGTGGTGCTTTTGCGCGTGGTAGACACCAAGTGGATGGAACATATCGACGAAATGGAAGAGCTGCGCAAGGGCATTTATCTGCGCAGCTATGGCCAACGCGACCCCGTGGTGGAATATCGCATTGAGGGCTTTGAGATGTTTGACGCGATGGTGGAATCCATCAAAGAGGACACCACACGCCTTTTGCTTACGATGGAAATTGCCCAGCAAAAGCCGCTTACGCGTGAACAAATTGCCAAGCCCACAGGCGAATCCGGCGGCGACGAAAGCGAAAAAAAGCAGCCTGTGCGCAAAGCGCACAAGCCCGGCCGCAATGACCCGTGCCCCTGCGGCAGCGGGCTGAAATACAAAAAATGCTGCGGTAAAAACGAATAGCAAAAACGTATCGGCATAAAACCGCCGCAGTAAAATAGCCAGCGCAGATATTGCGCCAAAATCCATCGGCATAAAAGCACCGAGCGAAACCGAATATAAAGCAATCTTCCGGCTCAAACATTTGAGCCGGAAGATTGTTTTTTACCGTCTTGTGTATGGCTTTGGATTATCGGTAAGGCCTAATATATAATCCACACTTGTGCCATAATACCGTGCAAGGGCAATTAAAATGCCTGTTGGCACGTCGTTTTCCCCGGTTTCGTATTTTGAATAACCTGTTTGCGACATTCCAATATGCTGCGCCAGCTGCTTTTGCGTCAAATCTTTATCCTGCCGCAAATCTCTTATTCTGCTATACACTTTCTTCACCTCTATCAAATGCAATCGAAACCATTTGCTGTAGTATCTTTAAGAATAAATAACCTGTTTCGCACTATTGTGTTTTAACCTTAAATAGGTTATAATATTGATAAGTTTTACGCCTTAGCGCAAAATGCCGCTTTCATGGTCAAACATTGCCCACTTTGCACGATTTATATGACATTTTTGCATATATTGAATTTGTAAAGATGCCGTTTTATTGGTCAAAAATATTTTTTTTATTAAATTATATTGACTAATTACCGCATGTGCCTTATGATAGTGTTATGCGCTTTTGCAAATAGCGATTGGGTCGAAGCACTTTGCGCGGCCTTTGGATTTTGCATTGCATCTGTGTATCCATGTTACATAAAATGATTAAAAGGAGCTGGAACGCCATGAACAATACCCCAAAACCTTTGCTTGAAGTATTATGTGCACAAGCCGGTTTATCATACCTATCCGATCTTGGCGTGCCGGGTGTGCAAGCGCAAATTTGCGTGGCATTGCAATCGCTGCCCGCAAGCGACTATTCGCTTGCCGACTGGCAGGGCGCCTATGCCTATATTGTGAAGAACAATACGCAGTTTACAAACGCAGATGAAGCGCGAAACGCTTTACTGCAAACGCTGGCGAAATAATGCATTTTTTGCGGCAAAGACGATACCGATGCCGAAATGCTTACACCATTTTTGCAACAAGATAGGACTTACTTCCTTATACGAAAGTAATCCTTTTATCGTACTGTTTTACTATACCATCAGCAAAACCATGCCCGCATGCATCCGCCGCGCCCTCGGCGCGCGCTATCCACAACACGCTCTATCCCCACGCGCCTTATCCCCCGCGCTTTATCCCCAGCGCCTTATCCCCACGCGCCTTAACCCCCGCGCTTTATCCCCAGCGCCTTATCCCCACGCGCCTTAACCCCCGCGCTTCATCCCCGCGCCTTATCTCCCCCACGCGCATTTGCATAGCAAACAAAAAACGGCGGCTGCGTAAGCAGCCGCCGTTTTGCATACAGAAATATAGGTATGAGCCATGCCCGCATTAGATGATGGATAATACCACAAAGTTTAGGATAAACAAACCGGTGGCAACCCACAAAATGGGGTGAATGCTTTTGGTTTCTTTTTTAACCACTTTGGTGATGCAGTAGAACAGGAAGCCCGCCGCAATACCGTAGCTGATGGAATAGCAGAACGCCATAAAGATACCAGCGAAGAATGCAGGCACAGCCTCGGCAAAATCTTCCCAATCGATATTTTTAAATGCGCCCAGCATCATAATGCCCACGATAATCAAAGCCGGTGCAGTGGCGATGGCAGGCACCATGCCCGCAACAGGTGCAAGGAAGATAGAAAGCAGGAAGCAGATAGACACTACCACGCTGGTAAGGCCTGTGCGGCCGCCCGCGCCGATGCCCGCTGCGCTTTCTACATAAGTAGTGGTGTTCGAGGTGCCAAAGATGGCGCCCACTGAAGTGGCGATGGAATCCGCAAACAGGGCTTTATCCATTTTGGATTTAAAGCCGGCAGAATCATCCATTTTGGCGATATCTTCTTCCGTAAAGATGCCCGAAGCGCGGCCCGTGCCGATAAAGGTGCCGATGGTGTCAAAGGTGTCGGAAAGGCTGAAGGTAAAGATGGTCATCAATACCAAGAGATAACGGCTTGGGTCTGCCAAAAGGCCCGGAATGCCTTGTGTGAACGCTGCGCCAAACGTGGTGCCAAGCGCCGCAAAGGAATCGCCGATGCCTTGCTCCAGCGCAAAGCCCGAAATGTCAACAACGCCAAAGGGAATGCCCAATATAGTAATGCCCAAAATGCCAATTAAGATTGCGCCTTTTACTTTTAAAAGCAGCAAAACAATGGTGACGATAAGGCCAAACAGGAAAAGCAAAATCGCGGCATTGTTAAATTTGACAAGCGCGGGCACAGCCGACGCGTCCGAAACAATTGTGCCGCCGCCCACATCAATCCAGTGTTTGTCATTGGTGGTAAACGAAAGCAAGCCCGCATTTTTGATACCGATAAAAGCAATAAAAATACCGATGCCGCCGCCGATGGCATTTTGCAAGCTGGACGGAATGGCTTTAATGATGGATTTGCGGATTTTGGTTACCGTGATGATAACATTGATAATACCGCACAGGAAAACCATTGCAAGGGCCTCCTGCCAAGTAAAGCCGAGTGCAAAAACTACAGTAAAGGTAAACAAGGCGTTCAAGCCCATGCCCGGCGCCTGCGCATACGGAACATTTGCAAAAAGGCCCATCACAAGCGTGCCCGCCACCGATGCAAAAATGGTTGCAAGGAAAACCGCGCCGTAAGGCATGCCGGTTTGGCTAAGCATCCCCGGGTTTACAAAAATGATATAGGACATTGCAAAAAATGTGGTAAGACCTGCTATGATTTCCGTGCTGACAGTAGTGCCGTTTTCTTTTAGCTTGAAAAATTTGTCCATAGTAACCTCCTGCAAAAATGTTTATTTTAAGAGTGCAATCACACTCTTTAAAATCCCCTATAGTCTATGCGCCGCGTATGTTCATAATTCGTCCATAATTATTGTACCGTAAAATACTGCACTGCGCAATAGATAAAAGTACTAAATTTTACAAAATTTTATCATCAAAAGTAATACTTTTATGAAATTATACAAAAAATCATTTATCTGCGCAAAACAATCGGCATTGCAAGCAAAAGTGTGCGCGCTGTAAAAACAGGGCCTTATGTGCCGGTGTATCGGATGCAATTTGTGCTTTTCTTTCTTACCACCACAACGGCTAGCTTTTTACGCATTTTACTTAACCATTGCCAGCGCATCGGCAAGGTTTTTACGCATTTTACTTGCCCATCGCCACCGCATCGGCAAGGCTATTGCACATTTTATGCGTCTGCCGCCAGCGCATCGGCTGATTTTGTGCAAAAAGGGGCACACCGCAAATGCGATGTGCCCCATATGTTTGCTATTGGGTTTTATAGTGCCCGCCTTAGTCGGACACAATATCCTTCGCGCTGGCAAGTAAGCCCGCCAGATTTTGCAAATCGCTTGGGATAATCAGCTTTGTTGCCTTACCATCGGCCACTTTGGCAAGCGCCTCAAGGCTCTTGATTGCCAGCACCTTGTCGCTGGGGGCGGCTTCATTTAACAGCTTGATAGAATCGGCAAGCGCCTTTTGCACTTCCATAATGGCTTGTGCCTCGCCCTGCGCCTCGCGAATGCGCTGCTCGCGCACAGCGTCTGCACGCAGGATGGCGCTTTCGTTTTCGCCCTCGGCCACAAGAATGGCAGAGCGCT
>JAGPHI010000125.1 GCA_018055565.1 Oscillospiraceae bacterium
TCGCTGGTGTGCGCTGCGCTTTGCCCGTCTATCAAACGCGCGGCTGTGTCGTATCCGTTTTTGTCTGATTATAAACGCGTATGGCAAATGGATTTGGCCAAAAACGCCTATGAAGATTTGCTGACCTATTTTCGCAAGTTTGACCCAATGCATGAGCGCGAGGACGAGATATTTACGATGCTGGGCTATATTGATGTGCAGCATTTTGCAGATAGAATCAAAGCGCAGGTGCTTTTTTTTACTGGCCTAGTGGACACCACCTGCCCGCCCTCTACGCAATTTGCCATATACAACAAGATTACCGCGCCGAAAGAACTGAAGATTTTTCCGGATTACGGGCACGAAAACCTGCCCATGCGCAACGACATGATTTTTACATTTTTAACAAAGGCATAAGCGAAAGCGTGTGGCAAAGGCTAGGCGCAAAGCGAGTAGCAAAGCATAAACGCAAAGCGTGCAGCAAAGCATAAACGCAAAGCGTGCAGCAAAGCATAAACGCAGAGCGAATTGCAAAGCATAAACGCAGAGCGAATTGCAAAGCATAAACGCAGAGCGTGCAGTTTGCGCTTAATTCGCTCTAAAACACAGGTATATAAAAACGGGGCTGTGACGATTCTTTCGTCACAGCCCCGTTAAGCCGATACAGCCTTGATAAAACGCTGTTTTTTACCGCAAACGGCTTACTGCATTTGCGGCAAAAGCGCGCGCAGCCTTTCCGTAACCTGTGGCGCTAGTGCAGGTGGAAAAAACATGCCCACCATCATCTGCAAAAGTGCCATCGGCGGCGCGGGCATATCCGCGGCCTTTGCGCCAGACGCGGCAATCGCGCCGAAAAATTGTGTGAGGAACGCCGCCGCGCATTCTATGCGCGCCTCGTCCGTCAGCTGTGCCTCGGCAAGCGGCGTATAGGCAACGCCCACCGCCTCGAGCAGCGGCAGATAGTCTTGCAGACGGCGAATAAAATCGGCGAAATCGCCCCCGCCGCTCCATGCGGCCTCGCTGAGCGCTTGCACACGCGGAAAAATGGCTTTTTCCAGTGTTTCACCTGTTTCCACGCGTTCCGTCCAAATAGCGGCCTCGATGCCTTGTGTACCGATGGCATCTGCCATGCTTTGTCCTCGCACCTCCGGCACATAGCCGTATGTAGCGCGCAGCGGCACAAGACAGGGCGGATAATCAAAATAGTTCGCGTTCACGGCGGAATACACCGCGTGCCTTTCGCCCAAAAGCTGAGGCAAGCAATAGCTTTCCGGCTCCATTTCCATCCAATATTGTAAAGCTATCTCGCTGTGCAAATTGGCAGCCTTAGCGCTTTCGTTCCAACAGATGACGCGGCGGCCTTTTGCCTTTAGATAATCCGCCAGCGTATTGGTGAGCCACGCTTGCTGTTCCTCGCAATCGCGCAAGCCCTGCTCCTCGCGCTTTTTCGCGCAGTGCGGGCACGCTTCCCAAGCGGTTTTCGGCGCTTCGTCGCCGCCTAGATGGATGGTTTCTCCGGGGAATAACGCGCAAAGCTCGTCTAAAATTGTTTGCAGAAATCGGATAGTTTCCGCCTTGCCGGCGCACAGAATCACCGAGGTGATGCCCATGGCGGGTGCTTTTTCGGGTGCTTCGCCCGCGCAAGTCAACGCGGGATAGGCGCGCAGACAGGCGGTAGAATGCCCTGGCACCTCGATTTCCGGCTGAATCGTGATGCCGCGCTTTGCGCAAAACACCACAAAATCGCGGATTTCCTCCTGCGTATAAAACGCGCCCTCATCGGTTAGGCGTGGATAGGCCTTGCTTTCAAAGCGCCATGCCTGATCGTCCGTTAAATGCCAGTGCAGCACGTTCAGCTTGCAAAGCGACATTTGCTCGGCCACACGCTCTAATTCGGCAATGGAAAAATAATGCCGCGCGGTGTCTATCATTAGGCCGCGATGGCAATATTGGGGCGCGTCCTCAATGCGGCAAGCGGCGATAGCGCGGCTGTCCCGCGCGGCAAAGAAAAGCGCAAACAGGCTTGTGAAAAGCGAATGCAGGCTTTCGGCGTTGCTGTAGGTGCCTGTGATTTGCGTTTCGCACACCGAAATGCTGTAGGCACCCACCGATAATGCCGCGCCGCCTTGCGTGACACACAAGAGACTGTCCGCGTGCTTATCGCACAGCGATGCCGTTACGCCAACAAGCGCGCGCATACGCAAGCAGAACACCTCCCACGCGCCGCCCTGCGCCACCCCGTAGCAGGCCAGCCGCGCGGGAACCTTGAATGCCGCGCCCTCGCAGAGCGTGTATTGACCGACTCTTGGAATAATAGGGGCTGTTTGCATCGTAACACCATTCCTTTCAAAAAAGCTGTGGCAAAGAAGCTTCTATTCAATCTTCTACTTGTTTTCCGCCTGTTTTGCAAGATAACGCTCATTCAAATCGGTACGAATTTCAGCCATGCGTTCCTTGGTTAATTCATAATAACGCATCGAGAGCAGGCTTGCGATATAGCCCAAAATTGGCAGACCGAAACGCATGATGATAATGGTGTTGAGTACCAAAGGTGTCTGCTCCACATTCGCTGTAAATCCGACAAGCCCCAGTATCAGGCTGGCTGCAGAGCCTCCAAGCGCCATGCCGAATTTATTGATAAAGGTCAATGAAGAGGACACGGTGCCCTCGCCGCGAATGCCCAGCTTCCACTCGCCGTAATCCACGCAGTCGGGCAGCATGCCCCAAGAAAGGTCGCCCGCGATTTTCATAGTAAATCCAAGGACAAAGAGCATCGACACAATCACGGACACGAAAGCTGTCGGGATAAACAGATTGATTGTAAGCGGTACAATCGACAGAGCGGTAGCTGTCAAATACAGGCGCTTTTTACCAAATTTTTTGGCGAGCATGGGGATAAACGGAATCATAATGATACTGGGAATCAAGCCCAAAAGTGAGGTAATAGGTACTAAGTCCACGCGGTGTAAAACGTATTTGAAATAATAGACATTCACGGCGTTCGCTGCGGCGGCGGCAAGTACATCGGTGCCGCAGGCAATCATCAGCATCATGAGAGGCTTGTTTTTATAAAGCAGCTGCAATTGCTTTTTGAGGTTAAAGGGCGCCGCGTTTGCCACTTTATCCATCGTGTCATACTTTTTGCCGCCCCACGCGCACATCCAAAAGGACAGTGTGGTCAATACGCCTGACAGGATGGCAAACATTGCCCAGCCCTTTTGACCGCCGCCAAACACGTTGACCAAGGGCATGGTGAACACCATGGAAAACAGCATCGCCACCACGGACAGGCCCTGCTTTGAGGCCACCACGATGGTGCGCTGGTCGGGATCTTCCGACATAACGGGCGTCAGCGATTGGTAAGGAATATTCACCGCCGTGGTGGCCAGCGAATAGAAAATGTACGTGACATATGCGTAGACCAACTTTAAATTGGGCGCGAGGTCAGGCGCGTAGAAAATCAAGAATACCGAAAAGCCCAGCACGGGCGCGCCAAAGATAATCCACGGGCGAAAACGCCCCAGCTTAGAGCGCGTGCGGTCGCCTATCATGCCCATGATGGGGTCGGTAAAGGCATCGATTAAACGCGCCACCATCATGAGCCCCGCCACGGCGATGGAGCTGATGCCGAAAATATCCGTATAGAAAAACGTGAGATAGCTCATGGCAAGGGCAAACGGAATATTGGAGCCGATGCCGCCAAAACCGTATTTGATGATATCGAGTGTGCCTGCTTTTTTGTACTGCATAATGTCCTCCTGATAATCATTGGTGAATATTCGGATAGGTTGTAACCACATGCCGCCACTGGCGGCTAATTAAAACACGCGCCCGCTAAGGGCCAGAAAATAGCATGCCATGTCCGCCATGTCCGGCGGCAGCATCCGGCTGGCAAATGCTAAAACATCCTCGGGGCCGATTTGCGTTTTGCCCGTTAGGGCCGATGCGGTGGCAAAGCCCTGTGTGGCCTCTGCACGTTTGTCTGCGGGGATAAATTGCATCATCGCGCGGAACATGTGGCGGGCAGGCAAATCCCAAGTAAACTCTGGCAAGACGGGGGGTGGATCGGCTTTTGCGGCGGCCTCGCGCATGGCAATGACGCTGTCCTCGGTGATGCTATCTTCTTTTGCAGGCACGCCAAGCCGCGTGTATTGCTCGCTTGGGGCGTCGTTTTCTTGCAGGGCACGCACCAAAAGGCGCAGCATGCGGCATTCGGCGGCAACATCGTCCACGGGGTGTAATTGGCCTGGATCCTCGTCTATTTTATAAAGACATGTGCCAAAATTAAATGGATTCGTCATGCCGCCCTCTGGCGGCAATTGCATTACGCGGCAGCCCTTTGTAAAGGAAAACGGCTGGGCAAGGCGGATATCCTGCAACTCGCTTACGCGATAGCGAAAGCGCATGTGCGTAGGCATCAGCGTATAGCCGTAAAGCGGCCCGTTTTCAGGCGTGGCGGGGGCTTTCATGTAAGTGTAGTGCCCGTCGGTAATGTTTACATGCGCGCCGTGAAAGCCGTATAGCGCGTAATCGCGCACGGGCTCATCGCACGCGATGGCGCGGGCAAGGGGCTTTCCTTGCATGTCGGGCGGGATGGGCA
>JAGPHI010000126.1 GCA_018055565.1 Oscillospiraceae bacterium
GTCCGGCACCGAGCCCAAAATTAAGGTGTATTATTCCACAAGCGGTGCAAGCCTTGCCGAGGCCGAAGCCCTCAGCGACAAGCTTGCGGCTGCAATGGCGCCGTTGGTGCAATAAAAGCAAATCGCGCACAGATAAAAACTATTTGCTTTTTGGGCAAAGATATGCTATAATGCACAGGCAATCGTTTCGATGGCTGCTCCATATGCACAGGATGGTATATGCTGGTAGCCTCTAGTATAAAGGTTGTGATGGGCTTCATGTATTTTAGCATGGCCCCAAACGTCATTAACCGGAAAGAGGTGAAAAGAATGAAAGAAGGTATCCATCCCAAATACGAGGAATCCACAGTTACCTGCGCGTGCGGCGAAGTGTTCACAACACGTTCTTGCAGGTCGGACATCCGCGTGGAAGTGTGCTCTAAGTGCCATCCGTTTTACACCGGCAAGCAAAAGCTGGTAGATACAGGCGGACGCGTTGACCGCTTCAAAAAGCGTTTCAACCTCAGCGAGTAATAAGCGCATTCAAAGGGCGGTTTTTCGTAAACCGCCCTTTTTGTTTTTGCTAAAGTGCGCAAAACGATGCCCCTTGCATGCAAAATGGCCGTACCCTTTCTTACAATTGGAGGAAATGCTATGCAGCCGTATTACACCCTTGCCGCCTTTGCCGAGGCGCAAATTACCGAAAAGAAATCCTTGTTCATCGCGGCGGCAGCGCCTGCTTGCACCGAAGAGGAAGCGCTGGATTTTTTGGCGCAGCGCCGCGCCATGCACCGCACGGCAAACCACAATGTTTATGCCTATGCGCTGCGCGAGGGCGCGCGCACGCGCTATAGCGACGATGGCGAGCCCGCTAAAACAGCGGGTTTGCCCGTTTTAGAAACGCTTTCGCACGCCCATGTGCAAAACGCAGTGCTGGTGGTAACACGCTATTTTGGCGGCACGCTGCTGGGCACAGGCGGCCTAGTGCGTGCCTATACAGCCGCCGCATCAGCGGCGCTTACACAAGCGGGCATTGCGGTTATCACGCCTTGCGTGCAGGTAAATATCACGCTGCCCTATGCGCTGTTTGAACAGGCGAAACGCCTTGTGGATGCAGCGGGCGCCGCTTGCGACGCGCCAGTTTTCACCGATACGGTGGCGCTGCGCTTTGTTTTGCCGCAAGGCAGGGAAGAGCCTCTTTTGGCGGCTCTGCGCGAAATTTGCCGCACCGAGGACAATTATACGGTTTCAGCGCCTTTTTTTACGGCCTTTTAAATTCTTTTTTTCCTTTTTAAAGGATTTTGTCTTTCTGCGTCGTATATAGCATATAGACAAACTTTTGCATCGCATTACGCTGCTTTGCGGCAGCACAAAGAAAGGGGCGCTTTGCATGACGATTCGCGAGCAAACGGAGCACATTGAAAAAAGCACACTTTCACCTTACGCCATGCTTTCCGCACAGTCGGCAGGCAGGGCGCGTGATGAAGAGCCTTGCCCGTTGCGCGCCGCCTTTCAGCGCGACAGGGACCGCATCATTCACTGCAAATCCTTTCGCCGATTAAAGCAAAAAACACAGGTGTTTTTGTCCCCCGAGGGCGACCATTACCGCACGCGTTTAACCCATACGCTGGAGGTGGGGCAAATTGCCCGCACCATTGCGCGTGCACTGCGATTAAATGAGGACTTGTCCGAGGCTATCGCAATGGGGCATGATTTAGGGCACACCCCGTTTGGCCACGCGGGCGAACGCGCGCTGGCTGCCTTAAACCCCGGCGGCTTTGCCCATTACGAGCAAAGCGTGCGCGTAGTGGAATGCCTTGAAAACGGCGGCAAAGGCCTAAATTTAACTGCCGAAGTGCTGGATGGCATTCAGCGCCACACAAAGGGCGATTGGCCGCGCACCCGCGAGGGCTGCATTGTGCGCTATGCAGACCATATCGCTTACATGAATCACGATATCGAAGACGCAATTGCCGCGGGCGTTTTAACACAGGATGCGCTGCCGCAAAGCGTGCTTGCGGTGCTGGGCGCTACCAAATCTTGTCGCATCACCACAATGATAACCGATATGGTTAATCACGGCGCGCAAGCAATTGGCTTTTCCGAGGAAATAAACCGCGAATATCTTGCGCTGAAAAGCTTTATGTATGACACGGTTTATGTGGACAAGGTGGCCAAAAAAGAAGAGCAAAAGGTTGAAAAGCTGATTGCGGAGCTTTACGGCTATTTTCTTGCAAATCCCGATAAAATGCCGATGTTTTATCGCGATATTTTTGATCGCGAGGGCGGGCATCGCGCGGTGTCGGACTATATTTCCGGCATGAGCGATGAATTTGCCATGCACACATTTGAAAATCTGTTCGTGCCGCAAAAATGGCAGGTGCTGTAATGAACGGCCATCGGCTGCAAAGCTAGGGCGCGCTTGTTTGGCTTGCTTTGATTCCATCAATATGCAAAATTTGGGGCAAAGGAGGGCTTTGTTATCATTCCAGAGGACTATATTTATGAACTTGTGCGTCGCAGTGATATCACCGAGGTGGTGGGCGGCTATTTGCAGCTGCGGCATCGCGGGCGCACGTATACAGGGCTTTGCCCGTTTCATAACGAAAAATCGCCTTCCTTTGTGGTGTATCCCGAAACGCAGTCGTTTTATTGTTTTGGCTGCGGCGCGGGCGGTGATGTAATCAATTTTACCCGCAAAATCAACAATTTAGATTATGTAGAAGCCGTAAAACAGCTGGCCTCGCGCGCGGGCATGCCGCTGCCCGAGGAGGACGATAAGCAAGGCCGCCGCCGCACGCGCATTGTGTCCATCAATAAGGATGCCGCGCGCTTTTATTATGAAACGCTTAATGGCGAAAACGGGGTTACAGCGCGGCGCTATTGGCGCGGGCGCGGCCTTTCGGATGCCACCATCCGCCGCTTTGGTCTGGGCTATGCGCCCGACGATTTCCGCGCAACCGGCGCGCATTTGCGCGCGCTTGGCTACACAGACGAAGAATTGCAGGAAGCGGGATTAATAAAACGCAGCGAAAAGGGCAGCTTATATGATGTGTTTCGCAATCGCGTTATGGTGCCCATTTTTGATTTGCGCGGCAATGTCATTGCATTTGGCGGGCGCAATTTGGGCGACGAAAAGCCCAAATACATCAATAGCCCCGAAACCTTGCTGTATAAAAAAAGCCGTGCGATGTTTGCACTGAATATTGCCAAAAAATCCCCCTCGCGGCGTTATATTTTATGCGAGGGTTATATGGATGTGATTGCTCTGCATCAAGCGGGCTTTACCACGGCGGTGGCGGCCTGCGGCACGGCGCTTACGCAAGAGCAAATAAAGCTGCTGTCTGAATATGCCGACGAAGTGGTGCTTTGCTACGATTCGGACGAGGCAGGGCAAAAAGCCACGTCGCGCGCCATTAGCCTTTTTGCCAATTCGCCCATTAAGGTATCGGTGCTGTCCATTCCCGATGCCAAAGACCCCGACGAATTTATCAAGCGCTTTGGCAAAGAGCGCTTTGAAATGCTGCTCAATGGCTCTAACAACGCGATAGAATATGGCCTTTTGCGGGCAAAAAGCAAATACGATATCACAAAACAAGATGGGCGCGTATCGTATCTGCGCGAGGCCATTAATCTTTTGGCAGGCGGCACCTCCGCCACCGAGCGTGATGTGTACGCGGGGCGCTTATCCGAAGAAACCGACATCACAAAGCAAGCGATTATCACGCAGCTGGATTCCGCCATGCGCGCGCGCAATAAGCGCAATGTAAAAGAGCGCGAAAAACGCCTTTTGCAAGAGGGCGTGGGCGCGCAAATTAACGTGCCGTTCACCAAAGGCGGCGACAAAATGCGCGGCGCCGCTTTTGCCGAGCAGCAGCTTGTGGCGGCCATCCTGAAAGAGCCGCAAAACATAGAGCTTGCGGCAGACAGAATCAAGCGCGAGGATTTCCTTAGCGAGGATATGGGGCATGTGTATGGGCTGATGCTCGCGCGGCGCACGCAAAAGCAGTTTATTGATTTATCGGCGCTCAGTATTGAGCTGCCAGAGGAAACATTGGCGCTTTTAAGCCGCATTTTAGCGCAAAATTACGATGAGCCATTCGCGCGGCAGGATGTGGAGCTATATATTGAACGCATTTTATCCGGCCGCCCCGAAAGCAGCACCGCCGCCGACAAAAGCCCGCAGGAATTGGCGATGCTGATGGAAAAATTACGAGAAAAGAAAAAATAAAGATGGAAAAGGGGAACCCACTCATGGCAGACAAAAGCGCAAACGTAACCCGCGAGCTTTTAGAGCTTGGCAAGCGCAATCAGCGCCTTACAACAAAAGAAATTAACGATGCTTTGGAAGAAATTGATTTCGATGTCGAGCAGGTAGACAAACTCTATGAAATGCTGGACAAACATAATATCGAGATTGTAGATGAGCCCGACGCCGATGCGGAAGAATTTACATTAACGGAGGACACGGTGGACGTATTGGAATCCGCTTTGTCTGCCGAGGGCGTTTCCATTGATGACCCTGTAAAGGTTTATTTAAAAGAAATCGGGCGCGTGCCGCTTTTAAGCTCGGATGAAGAAATTGCGCTGGCACTGAGC
>JAGPHI010000127.1 GCA_018055565.1 Oscillospiraceae bacterium
TTTCAGCGTTGCCGTGCCGCTGGGCATCAGCTATTTTACCTTTATGGCGCTGGGATATGTGCTGGATGTATACAAGGGCAAAATGAAAGCCGAGCGCAATTTTTTTCATTATGCGCTTTTTGTCAGTTTTTTTCCGTGTATTGTTACGGGGCCTATCGAACGTGCAAACAATATCTTGCCCCAGCTGAAAAACCCGCAGCCTTTTTCGTATAACCGCGTGGCCGGCGGCGCGTTTCGGATATTGTGGGGCTTTTTTAAAAAGCTTGTAATTGCCGGAAATTTGGGCACTGTGGTAACAATGGTGTATCGAAACCCCGGCAATTATCCGGGGCCCATGCTGTTTTTGGCAAGCTTATTATTTACCTATCAGTTATATTGCGATTTTTCGGCTTGCAGTGATATTGCCATTGGCTGCGGCGCTGTGTTTGGCATAACGATTATGGAAAACTTTAAGCGCCCGCTGGCTGCCGCAAGCTTTAGCGATTTATGGCGGCGCTGGCATATCAGCCTTACCAATTGGTTTCGCGATTATGTGTATATTCCGCTTGGCGGTAACCGCAAAGGCACCGCGCGCACATATATCAACCAAATGCTGGTGTTTATGGCAAGCGGGCTTTGGCATGGCGCATCGGCCGCGTATCTGTTTTGGGGCGCATTAAATGGCGTGTATCTGTGCGTGGGCAAGGCCACCGCCCCGACGCGCGCGCGCCTTGCAAAGCACAACCCGCTTTACCGCATAAAGCCCGTTAAATATCTGATACAAAACAGCATTACATATTTGCTTTTTACAAGCTGCATCGTGTTTTTTTGTGTGGCGCTGCAAGGAGGCAGCATCGCCGATTCGTTCCAGTTTTACGGGCAGATGCTGCAAGATTGGGGCTTACTGTTCACGGATTTTGCCGCTTTTTTTGCCCGCTTGGTACCTGGCATACTAAAGCCAGAGCTGGCGCTGGCCTTATTGATTGCCATACTGCTCACCGAGCTTTTGGAATACCTTTTGCCCATCATCAACGTGCGTATTCGCCGCGTGTTTTTCGTTGTGCGATGGCCGCTTTACTATTTGCTGATTATCGCCATCCTTGTGTTTGGCGCATTTGGCAAATCGGAATTTATTTATCAAAACTATTAATGGCAAATGCTATTTTACTGGCGCTTGTGCAAAAGCACGCGCATAGAGAGAAAAAGCGCACAAAACAGTGACCTGTTTTATGAAAAAGGAACGGTTTAACGCATGAAAAAATGGTGCATTTCGGTTTTGCGGCATACGGTATGGGGCTTTCGCATTGTGCTTGGCCTTTGCTTAATTGCGCCCATTTTTATTACGGCTTTTTGGTTTAATTACACGGTAGACCGCAGCGGCTATTTTCAGGGCGACCAGTTTGTGCGCGACATTGCCCTGATGCTTTTAGACGGGCAAAACGTGTCGGGCTACGAGCAAATGGATGAACGGCAGGTGTCGCGCTTGCTTGTGCAGAATGCAAAAAAACCGCCAAACACTGTGGCGCTGGGCTCTAGCCGCATTTTGCAAATGGATTCCAAAACCGCCGGCACAAACGATTTTTTTAATTACGGCATGGTGGGCGCGGATTATATGGATGTGCTGGGCACCTTTTACTTAATGGACAAGGCCGAGAAGCTGCCCGAAAACATCATCATCGGGTTTGACCCGTGGCTTTTAAACGGCAATGACGACGCGCTGGACAAACGCAGCGACAAACAGCTGTTTGCTGAATTTGCCACAAAGGAATTGGGCGTTGACATGGGATATCAGGCAAAGGATGAATCGGATAAATATCGTGCGCTGTTTTCGCTGTCGTATTTCCAGGGCAATTTAGAATATTATTTTAGAGATGCGCTTTTAGAAAAAAAGCCCAGCCCTGTTTTAGGCGATATCGAAAACCAAATAACCGAAACAAAGCGTGGCGACGGCAGCGTGTATTATACAAAAGAGCTGCGCAATGCCACGCGCGAGGAAGCAGATGCCCTTGCGATGGCACAGGCAGGCACTTTTTTGCGCATGCAGGGCTATGAAGCACCCGACAAAACATTGCTGCAAATATACGATAAGTTTTTTGCATTGGCGGAGCAAAAAGATGTAAATATCATTTTGGTGCTCACGCCATATCACCCGCTTTTGTGGAACATTGTGTGGGCGCAAAAGGCCGATTTTCCAGGATTTTTTGAAACCGAAGCCGCTGTACGGGCGCTGGCCGAGCGCCACAATATACCCGTTTACGGCTCGTATAACCCTTATGCGCTAGAAGATATCGGCAGCGACGATTTTTATGACGGGCTGCATGTGCGCACAAGTGGCATCGCAAAATTCTTTCCAGGAATGCCCGAAGCGCTGCGCGCACAGCAAAATGGCGAATTGCCGCCCGCGCTTGACCCGCTGACCCCCCATTCATTCCTTAAAAGCCTAATAACTCAGCGCAACGCGCCCTTTGCTATGCAGAAAATAGTATGATGCCCGCAAGGCTATTTTGCCTTGCGGGCATCCCTTTTAGCCAATCAATGCCTTGCTGTATGCTTGTGCGAAACGTAATAAAGCCGCGGCTTTTGTGGAGCAATCGGCTATATCCCCCATTTAAGCGAAACAATGCGCCACATTTTTTAAAAGATTGCTTTACTTTTGCACTTAGCGCACGAAAAAGCCGCCGCCAGCTTTGCTGGCGGCGGCTTTATTTACGTGTTTATACGGGATGCGATTTGTTTGCAAAATCGGCGTGGTCTGCGTCAACGCCAACCAGCTTATTGTTGCGTGTTTCAAAAAATTTCGGTGCAACCTGCGGGAACATTGCGTAGGTAAGCACATCCTCTTCCTGCGTAACGTATTTGTTTGCTTCTGCGCGCAGCTTATCCATTTCAGGCGGCAGCAAATCGGCAGGGCGGCAGGTGATGGGCTCTTCGTCGCCGAGAATCTTTTTGGTAAATGCATCGCTGATGGGGGCAGGGGTTTTGCCATATTCGCCACGCACCATCGCTTTAAACTCTTTGGTAACCATCTTGTAGCGCTCGCCTGTGATAACGTTAAACACGGCCTGTGTGCCCACAATTTGGCTGGTGGGTGTAACAAGCGGCGGATAGCCCGAATCCTCGCGCACGCGCGGGATTTCTTTAAGCACGTCCTCCAGCTGGTCGCCTTTGCCTGCATCGGTAAGCTGCTTAAGCAAGTTAGACAGCATGCCGCCGGGCACTTGGTATAAAAGGGTGTTAGCGTCTACGCCCAGCATTTTGGGCGAAAGCGAGCCATTTTCCAAATATTTTTCGCGCAGTTTTGCAAAGTGCGCGCGCACAACATCCAGCTTTTTCAAGTCAAGGCCTGTGTCGTACTCGGTGCCCTGCAACGCCGCAACCAGCGATTCGGTGGGCATATGCGAAGTGCCAAGCGCAAGCGGCGAGATGGATGTATCAATGATATCCGCGCCAGCTTCGATGCCCTTTAAGATGGACATGGAGGCAAGGCCGGAGGTGTAGTGGCTATGGATATCAATGGGGATATTGACGGTGCTTTTCAGTGTTTTTACCAGCTCTGCTGTGGTGAACGGCGTTAAAAGGCCGGCCATGTCCTTGATGCAGATGCTGTGTGCGCCCATTTCTTCCAACGTTTTTGCATAATTGGCAAAATATTCGTTGTTATGCACGGGGCTTAATGTATAGCTGATGCAGCCCTGCACGTGCGCGTTTTCTTTCACGGCTGCTTTGATGGCGGTTTCGAGGTTGCGCGGATCATTCAGCGCGTCAAAGATGCGCAAAATGTCGATACCGTTGGCAACGCTTTTTTGCACAAAATAGCCCACAGCGTCATCGGCATAATGGCGATAGCCCAGCATATTTTGGCCGCGGAACAGCATTTGCAGCTTGGTTTTGGGGCATTCCTTACGCAAAATGCGCAGGCGATCCCACGGATCCTCGTCTAAAAAGCGAATGCAGGAATCAAAGGTAGCGCCGCCCCAGCATTCTAAGGAGAAATAGCCCACTTCATCCATTGCAGGCAAAATGGGACGCATTTCGTCCATCGTCATGCGGGTGGCGATTAAGGACTGGTGCGAGTCGCGCAAGACGACTTCGGTAATTTTAACGGGTTTAGCCAAAATACATCACCTCTTTGAAATTTAGTTTAAGGATACAAGCACATCGCCAACGTTTACAACGTCGCCCTTTGCGCAAGAAATCGTTGCCACGGTGCCGTCTTGCGGCGCCACGATATCGTTTTCCATTTTCATGGCTTCCAAAATCACAAGCACATCGCCCGCTTTCACGGCGGCGCCTGCGCTTACTTTAACGTCCAAAATGTTGCCGGGCATCGGAGCCGATACCTTTACGGCACCAGCAGCGCCAGCAGGTGCAGCAGGTGCAGCAGGTGCGGCAGGCGCTGCAACGGGAGCAGCAGCAACGGGGGCAGCGGCGGGGGCAGGTGCAGCAGCAGCAGCAGCAGCCACAGGCGCTGCGCCAGCGGCGGCTTCTTCAACAGATACGCTATAGGCTGCGCCGTTGACGGTGATATTGAAATGTTTCATAAGAAAATCCTCCTAAAATAATGAAATTGTGAGCC
>JAGPHI010000003.1 GCA_018055565.1 Oscillospiraceae bacterium
CCTCCACAGCAACCCCGTAGCGCGTTCCGCTTGCGCTCCACAGTATGCTATACGATACTTTACGAGGCGCTTGCATACGGTCTATCCCCGTGAACTTTTTCACCAACATAATTTGCTTGTCCATCAAAAATCTCCCCCATAGCTAAAATTCACCAATTAAAACTGGCAAATTTTAGTTTACCTTAACAGCTTTCTATCTGCAATGGAAAAAAAGCGACGTTTTCCGATAAACACAAACTTACTTGTGATATTAAATAGTAAATATAGGTAAAAATTGTTGGAAATGCATATTCAAATGGATAAATTTGAATAATAAGGCAAAAATATGCAATTAATTTTGTAAATATTTAAATGTTTTTGTGATAATTACAGTATACTATACTTTGCGCCGCATGAAAAGCATCTTTTTTTGAATCACATTTATTGTAAAAAATTAACATAAATATACAATTTAATCGGATGGGGCATTTTTTATTTTTCTTTTTTGGGAAAATCCAGTTTTATCTCTTGACTTTTGAAGCGAAATGCATTAAATTATTATAGCAGGCCAAACGAAGTGTTAGCCTTGTGCATATTTGGGGGCGTAGCTCAGCTGGGAGAGCGTACGGTTCGCATCCGTAAGGTCAAGAGTTCGATCCTCTCCGTCTCCACCAAAAAAGCATCAATCAGAAATGATTGATGCTTTTTGTTTGATTAAAGCAAAAAATGTAAAAGCGCTACTGGCCGCAGGGATACAGCGGATGGCAAATGATTTGCATCATTTGTCATCCGTTTATTTTTATGGTAAACTGTAAAAAAAGCCGTAACAGTATCTGACGAGGAGGTAAATATGCCATCGAAAATACTAATCCATGACCTTGATGATGAGATTGCAAACGATTTGGTTATTGCAAATGATGTGCAAATTATCAATGCACGGCACGCTTATGCCGCATGCCGCGGCTGCTTTGGGTGCTGGCTTCACACGCCCGGATATTGCATTATGAAAGACCAGCTGCATCGCATTGGCGCGGATATCAGCCACGCCGACGAAGTATTGGTGATCAGCCGCTGTGTTTATGGCGGGCTATCGCCCGAAGTAAAAAAGGTGTGGGATCGATGCATCCCCGGTGTGCTGCCGTTTTTTACACATCGCGAGGGCAAGATGCACCATATGCGGCGATATACCCACGAGCGCAGCATTACGATGCTGTTTTATGGCGACATCACCGCAGACGAAAAGGCGCTTGCAGAAAAAATTGCGAAAGGAAACAGTATCAATTTTTGTGCAAAAACGTGGGATGTACAATTTGCCCAAAGTGCACAGCAGATACCTATGGTGTGCAAGATATGAAAACAGTATTTTTAACAACCAGCCCCAAAAAGCATAAAAGATGGGCAAACTCTACGTATTTTCTTTGGCTGACGAAACTGTTTTTTGCCAAAAGCGATGCTATTTGCCTGGATTTAGGCGGCAAAAAAGATTATGATCGGATTTTACAAGCATGCAAAGACGCCGATGCTGTTGTATTTGCGATGCCTGTATATGTTGACGCTATCCCCTCGCATGTTCTTGCGTTTTTAGAGGTGGCCGAAGAGGCTGCTAAACGCTGTAACTGGCATTGCAAGGTTTACACCATTACAAACTGTGGTTTTTTTGAGGGTGTGCAGTGCGAGGCGCTTTTGACGCAGATGGAATATTGGTGCCGACGCGCAAATCTTGCTTATAGTGGGGGGTTAGGCATTGGCGCGGGAGAGATGCTGGGCATTATACGCTTTACCAATGTGGCGCTGGCCGCGCTTATGCTTGTTGTGCAGTGCGTGATAGGCGCTTGTGCCGCAATCGCTGCGCAGCAGCCGTTGCTTTCATCTGTTTTCCATAGTGTGAGCTGGCTTTCAATCGGCATTACGCTTGGCGTTTATATGCTGTTTAGTTTAGGCCTGTTTATTCATACCATTTGCTTTGCACAAGCCATCCGCCAGCACAAAACCATTAAAAATCGCTATACCACCGTTTGGTTTTGCGGGCGCTGGCTATTTATGCTGTTTGCTTCGCTGTTTTGGACAATCCGCGCAGCAGGGCATTTTGTTCCGCTTTGGGGGATGCTGCACAAAGTGCCAAAGGATACGCAATAAGTATACAGTGTTAGGCGCAGCCCCCTATAAATTTGCCAAAACCGATTTGCAAATGCATGCCAATCAAAACGATGTGCCTTTGCCGCGCGCCATCATCCAACAATTTACGCTATAATTATGAATATATATACAAATATCCTTACATTATAATACAAAGATATCCATAATCTGCTTTTTTATTTTAAAAAAGCAGATTTTTTTGCCCTTTGCAACACGCAAACGCTTTGCTTTTAATAACACGTGGCGTATAAGCGCATGGCACAAGGTTTTTATTGCATTTCACGCTTATGAAATATTCCAAAAAAAACGCTTTTGTTTTAATTGTAGTGTTAAAAATTTGACAAATTGCTACGAAATTTGCGCAAAAGCCTATCAATATTGAAAATCAAATGCTATACTATACTAAAAGAGTTGAAGGGCGCAGTGTGTATACACATAAAACTTGGCACGCATACACGCATGGCGCAGCATGTATCACAGCAACACAACATATATAAAAGCACAGTGCGCATTGGCATAAACCGATACGCACTAGTATCATTTTGTTCAAAAGGAGAAACACCATGAGCGAAGCGCAATCCATTTTTTCGCAAATTAATGATTTTAATGA
Organism: Oscillospiraceae bacterium; assembly: GCA_018055565.1. Lineage (GTDB taxonomy): Bacteria > Bacillota > Clostridia > Oscillospirales > Ruminococcaceae > JAGPHI01. The sequence continues at coordinate 2,726 of JAGPHI010000003.1, forward strand.
TAATTTAATTGCAAATATTCAAGGCGGCGTGATTATCTGCCAATTTGATGCGGCCACGGGCAAATCCAAAGTAATCTATTTAAGCGAGGGCTGGACGGCTTTAACGGGTTACACGATGCAGGAGCTGAATGAAAATTTTGACGGAAACCCCCAGGCGCTAGTGTATCCCCCTGACGGCGCTAGGTGCAACGATGTATATAGCAAGCAAATTGCGATGGGAAACCGCTATGAGCTGGAATATCGCTTTCGCCGCAAGGATGGGCGCTTAATTTGGGTAATTGACAAAGGCGTTGTTACGCGCACTGCCGATGGATACAATCAAAACCAAAGCATTATTACCGACATCTCCCCCATTAAGGCCAGCGAAGAGAAGCTGCGCATGAGCGAAACGCGCTTTCGCATTGCGATTAATGCGGCGCATGCGGCTGTGTTTGAATTTGATATTGCCGAAAAGCGATATATCTTTTTGGATAATGCGCCGGTGATTTTTCAAGCCGAGGCACAAGACGTTCTTGCCGCATACGAAGCAGCGCCTTTTCACAAACGTGATTTTACCATGGAGGATATTTTTTTGCATTGGTATCATCCCGATGATGTATCGATGCTGCTTCGCCTACACGGCGAAGTAACAGGCGGCACCATTGGCGAATGCGATTTGCGTGTGCGCCAGCCGGACGGCAGCTATATTTGGTGCAAGCATCATTATGCCACGGTGGACGACGAAAGCGGCACGCCCATTCGCATGGTTGGGCATTTGGTGAATATTGACGCACAGCACAGAAAAACCGAGCGTTTACTGCATGAAGCGCAAAGCGACGCGCTGACAGGGCTGTATAATAAAGCCGCTATCCGTGATTTGATTGAACAAATACTGGCAGATGCTCCACAGCATTCGCGCGCAATGCTAATGCTGGACATTGATAATTTTAAGGGCGTAAACGACCAGCTGGGGCATTTATTTGGAGATGCTGTTTTGATGGATGTGGCCGCTAAGTTAAAACGGCTGTTCCGCAACGACAGCGTGCTGGGGCGCATTGGCGGTGATGAGTTTATCATTTTGTTGCCGCCTGCTTGCGATGCGCAAAGTGCTGCCAAAAGCGCAGAATCCATTTGCGATGCGTTTCGCCACACGTATTTGGGAGAAAAAAGCGATTATAAAATCTCTTGCAGTATCGGTGTGGTGCAAGCGGATATCCATGACAGCTACGACACGCTGTTTCACAAGGCGGATTTGGCGCTTTATCAGGCAAAGGCTTTGGGGAAAGACCAATATGTGCTTTACACCCCGCAGCTGGGCGAGCGCTCGCCCATTGGCGCGCCGCGCGTAAACCAAAGCGAAACCGTGGACAGCGGCAAGCTGAAAATTAAAGAGCGTATTTTTGAATTGCTGTATGATTCGGTTGATTTTGGCGGCAGTGTAAACATGATATTGGCGCTATTGGGGCAGATGCTGGATGCCAGCCATATTTACATATATGAAAACACGCCGAATAATACGTATGCACAAGCCGTGTATGACTGGTGCGCAGAAGGCTATCGCCAAAGCATGCCCGAGCAGCTGCGTGTGCCGATTGCAGCGGTGGATTACTATTCGTATTTTGACGAAAACGGCATCTTTTGCTGCAATGATTTTTCCATGCTTTCGCCGCCGTTACAAGCGTTATATACAAAAAGTGGCATAGCCATTACGTTTCAGGTGGCCATTATTGAGGACAATACGGTGCGGGGCTTTATGCGATACGACTGTGTGAATTACGACACGCCACCCACGCCCGAGCAAATCGAAATTATGACTTTTGCGGCCAAAGTAACGGGTGTGTTTATTCTTAAAAAGCGCACAGATGAAAGCATAAAGCAGTATAATCAAAATAAAATGCAAGCGCTGGACCATGTGCCAAGTGCCATTTATGTTATCGACGAGGAGTATCGCTTGCAATATGCCAATAACTTGACTTTGCAGGTTAATCCGGAATTAGAGATTGGGCAAAAATGCCACGACGTGTTTATGCATCGCACACAGCCCTGCCCCAATTGCCCTGCGGCAGGCTGTTCGTCCGGCCCTTGCAGCACGGAAATCTATAATCCATACACAAAAATATGGATGATTGCCAACGCCTGCCGCATCCACTGGTCCGGCGATGAGCATATGCGCTTAGTTTGCTGCCAAATTATCACACAATATAAAGAACAGTCTTAATCCGATATTGCAAAATATCAAAAGCGGCAAGCGATCCGGTAGCTGATAGCAGTTACGGAATTGCTTGCCGCTTTGCTGCCTTGCCAAGCCAATTTAGCGCTTGCAGCAAGCCGCAGCGTTTACCCCGCGTGTACGCCTTTGCACCCACAAATCCGTAAAAAAACAACGCAAATTATTTTACAGCGGTGGATTTCTTGGCAATTTTGTCGTATAATGTAAGCATACTATCACATTGGCAAAAACTGCGTTTAAAAGAAAAGAGGGTTCCCATGAAACAGGGTTTTGTAAAGGTATCTGCCCCGTTTATTCCCGTTCGCGTAGCAGACTGTGCGTTTAACACGGCGCAGATTATCGCACAAATCAAGCGCGACGCGGCGCACGGCGTTGAAGTGCTGTGCACGCCGGAGCTTTGCATTACGGGATATAGCTGCGGCGATTTATTTGCGCAAAAAACGCTGCAACGCGCTGCCGAAGCGGCACTGTGTGAAATTGCCCGTGCTACGCGCGGCATAGAAATGCTGTGCTTTGTTGGCGTGCCGCTGGTGCATTTAGGAAAGCTATATAATTGCGCCGCCGCCGTTAGTGCGGGCCGCATTTTGGGCATCGTGCCAAAAACGCATGTGCCAAATTACAGTGAATATTACGAGCTGCGCCATTTTGCCCCTGCCCCATGCGAAAACAGCATTTTACTTTTAGAGGGTGTACAAGTGCCTTTTGGCACAAAGCTTTTATTTGAATGCAAGGGCATGGCAGAGCTTGTGGTGGGCGCAGAAATTTGCGAAGATTTGTGGACGGTAAACCCGCCCAGCTGCGCGGCCGCCATTGCGGGCGCCACATTGATTGTAAACCTTTCTGCAAGTGATGAAACGCTGGAAAAAAGCGAAGCGCGCAAAGACCTTGTGGCTGCCCATAGCGCAAGAATTTGCGCGGGATATGTATATTCAAACGCGGGCGAAGGTGAATCCAGCACGGATATGGTGTTCAGCGGGCAACGCATTATTGCAGAAAACGGCAAAGTGCTGATGAACACAGAGCCTTTCAAGGCCTGCGCCGCTTGCACGGATATCGACGTGGAAAAGCTGCATCTTTTGCGCATGCGCACCAACACCTTTTTGCAAAACGCCAGCGGCTACGAGCGCATTTTATTTACGCTGCCGATACAAAAGCTGCGCCTTGAAACGCCCATTTGCAAAACGCCATATTGGCCCGCAAACAGCGCGCAAAGCGCCCGCATTTTTGCCGACGCACTCACTATACAAGCGCATGGCCTTGCAAAGCGCATGGCGCATACGAATGCGCAAAGCGCGGTGATTGGTATTTCGGGCGGGCTTGACAGCTGCCTTGCGCTTTTGTGCGCAGTAAAGGCATGCAATATTTTGCATTTGCCCTGTGAAAAAATATTGGCCGTCAGCATGCCGTGCTTTGGCACAAGCGAACGCACACATCGCAACGCAGCGCTTTTATGCGAAGCGCTGCATGTAACCTTGCGCGTAATTCCGATTACCGACACGGTGCAAAGCCATTTTGCAGACATCCAGCACAGTGCCGACAATTACAACGTTACGTTTGAAAATGCGCAAGCGCGTGTGCGCACGCTGGTGCTGATGGACCTTGCCAATGAAACCGGCGGCCTTGTGGTTGGCACGGGCGATTTATCTGAATTGGCGCTGGGCTGGGCCACATTTGCGGGCGACCATATCAGCATGTACGGCGTAAATGCGGGTGTGCCAAAAACATTGGTGCAAAAAATTGTAGAAAACGCCGCTGATAAAGCAGACGAGCCGCTGGCCGCCATACTGCGCGATATTTTGGCCACACCCATCAGCCCCGAGCTTTTGCCCGGCAACGAGCAAGCACGGCAGGAAACCGAAGCGCTTGTGGGGCCGTATGCATTGCATGATTTTTTCTTGTATTATATGCTGCGCTACGGCTTTGCGCCCACAAAAATCTTTGCGCTGGCACAAAGTGCGTTTGCCGATATATATACCAATCACGACTTGCTGCATTGGCTGGAGGTATTTTATCGCCGCTTTTTTGCGCAACAGTTTAAACGCAGCTGTATGCCGGACGGGCCGAAGGTGTGTGATATTTCGCTGTCCCCGCGCGGCGACTGGAAAATGCCTAGCGACGCCATAGCCACGCTTTGGCTAGAGGAAATTGCACTGCTGCGCGAAGGCAAAGCATAGCGCGAAAGCCTAACTGCGCCGCTTTGCGGCATTACGCAGGGCGTGGCCTTTGCGCAAAAACAGCCTTGCCCTTATTGGGTTTTACTGTGCACGCGGCAAAGCGCGCATGCCCACGAAAGGAATGTTGGTTATGGATTTTCTGCGCTTCACGGGCATTGTGTTCACCTTGTGCGTGAGTTTGATTTTGCCTGTTTTTGCCGCTGCTTTTATTTGTAAGCGGTTTCGATTGCGGCTTTTGTATGTGCTTTTGGGTGCGCTTGGCTTTATTGTGATGCAAATGCTGATTCGCATACCGCTACTAGGCAGTGCCTATACACAGTTTTATCTTAGCGCCATGCCGCCGATTGTATCGATATTTTTACTGGCCTTTACAGCAGGGCTGTTTGAAACGGGCGGACGATATTTGGTGTTTCGGCTGTTTTTTAAAAACGAGCGCCGCTTAGTAGGCGCGCTGGGCGCGGGCATTGGGCATGGCGGCATAGAGGCCATCGCACTGGTGGGTATCAATTATTGCAATTTTATCATTATCGGCGCGCTTTTGCTGTTTGCGCCGCAAAGCGCATTGCTGCCTGCGTTAGGCATTACCGATGCAGTGGCAGCGCAGTTTTGCGCCATTTCCCCTCTTGGCTTTTTTGCAGCGGGGGTGGAACGGGTTTGCGCCATGACGCTACATGTTTTTTTAAGTGTTTTACTGTTTTATTTTATGCAAAAAAAGCAAAGCCTGCGCGGTTTTGCGCTTGTTACCTTGATTCACACCGTTTTTGATTTCACGGCGCAGCTGCCACGGCTGTTTGTTAAAAACGCCGATGCACAGCTATTACTTGCCGAGCTTATTGTATTGATAGGCGCCGTTATCTGTGGCTTTTTTCTGTTTCGCCTTGCAAAGCGTTGGCCGCGCGATGCGGCACCGCTTTGTACAAAGGAGGATATTGTAAATTGAACAGCATTACGCGCAAATTTTTCTTTTCTAAAAAGCTGATGCGCCGCGCGGGCGAGCACGGGGACATGCCCAGTGAAAGCACCTTATTGCGAAATGCGCTGCGCGTGGCGTGGCCATCTACGCTGGAAAGCTTTTTGGTTGCCATTGTGGGTGTAGTGGATACCATTATGGTAAGCAGCCTCGGCGACTATGCCATTGCCGCCATCGGCCTTACCGCGCAGCCAAAATTTATTGGGCTTGCGGTTTTTCTTTCCTTAAACGTGGCGGTCAGCGCCATTGTGGCGCGCCGAAAAGGCCAAAACGACCGCGAAGGCGCAAACCGCGTGCTAACGCAAGCGCTGCTTTTAACAGTTGGGTTTGCAGTGATTGTCACGGCTGTTTGCGTACTATACGCAGATACCATTATGCATTTGGCAGGCACAAATGCCGATACGCACGAAACGGCTGTGATGTATTTTCGTATCATTATGGGCTGTATGGCGTTTAGCGTTATTTCAATGGTTATCAATGCTGCGCAGCGCGGCGTGGGCAACACAAAAATTGCTATGCGCACAAACCTTGTGTCCAATCTTGTAAACATCTGTTTAAACTATCTGCTGATTAGCGGCAAATTTGGCTTTCCGCGCTTAGAAGTGCGCGGCGCGGCCATTGCCACAGTGCTGGGCACCGTTTGCGCGATGGTGATGTCTTTGCGCACAGTGCTTGCGCCCGGCGGGTTTTTGCACTTGCATTTTGAACGCCAATACTTAAAATTTGACAAGCAAACCCTGCGCTCTGTGTGGAGCGTGGGCGGCACCACATTATTAGAGCAATTGTTTATGCGCTTTGGATTTTTAAGCTTTGCCATGATTGTAGCAAAGCTAGGCACAGTGGCATTTGCAGCGCATCAAATTGGCATGAATATTTTAAGCCTATCCTTTTCGTTTGCCGATGGGCTTTCTGTGGCTGCGGTGGCACTTGTGGGGCAAAGCCTTGGGCAAAAGCGCGTGGATTTGGCGCGCATTTACGGCAGCATTTGCCAGCGCATCGGCCTTTTGTGCTCGCTGATATTGGCCTTTATTGATATCGTTTTTGGCGAATTTATGTTTGGCGCGTTCACCGATTCCCCTGTTATTTTGCGATATGGCGTAATTATTATGAATTTAATTGCCTTTATTGTGTTTACACAAATTGCACAGGTGATTTACAGCGGATGCCTGCGCGGCGCGGGCGACACAAAATTTGTGGCGTTGGTTTCGCTTGTGAGTGTGGCGTGCATTCGCCCTTTGGCGGCGTATTTGCTGTGCTACCCGCTGGGCTTTGGCCTGATTGGCGCGTGGCTTGGCATGGCGCTGGATCAAGCCGTGCGCCTCGGGCTAACCTCGTTGCGTTTTAAAAGCGGAAAATGGATGAATATTCAATTATAGAAGGGAACGAATTACAATGGCAAATTTGAAAAACTGCGCAATTTTAAGCGACGCTTTTGGCCCGTCTGGCTTTGAACACGATGTGGCGGATGCAGTGTGCGCGCTATTATCCGGCTTTGACACGCGCCGCGACAGCATGCAAAACGTGTATGCATTTTTGCCCGAACAGGAAGCGGATTTGCCGCTTGTGATGCTGGACGCGCATATGGACGAGGTGGGCTTTATGGTGCAAAGCATCACCGATAAAGGGCTTTTGCGCGTTGTGCCGCTGGGCGGCTGGGTGGAAACCAACATTCCGGCCCACACATTTTGGGTTAAAAACAAAAATGGCGAGCTGATTAAAGCTGTTTCGGCTTCAAAACCCCCGCATTTTACAAACGCCGCAGACAAAGGCGCAATTGCTATTGAAGATATTTTGCTGGACGCTGGTGTAACCTGCCGCGACGACGCAGCGCAGCTTTTAGGGCTGGAGGCGGGCGCGCCCGTGTGCCCTGATGTAAGCTTTGAATACAACGAGGCCACCGATATGCTTTTGGGCAAGGCGTTTGATTGCCGCTTGGGCTGTGCCGCTACCGTTGAGGTGCTGGGCCGATTATCTGCCCGCCCCTTGCATGTGCGCGTGGCCGCATCGTTTTCCACACAAGAAGAAGTGGGCCTGCGCGGCGCAAAGATCACCGCACAGCGCCTGCGCCCGCAGCTTGCCATTTGCCTTGAGGGCACGCCAGCAGACGATATCCATATCCCCGAAAGCGAAATACAGGGCGGCCTTGCGCGCGGCGTGCAGATACGCCACCGTGATGCAAGCATGATTGCGCATCCTGCTTTTGTTGCATTTGCAAAAAAGGTTGCCGAGGAAAACGGCATCCGTTATCAATGCGCTGTACGCACGGGCGGCGGCACAAACGGCGGCAATATACACCTTGCTGCCGATGGCGTGCCCACGCTGGTGCTGGGCATCCCCGTGCGCTATGCACACACACATTATGGATACGCCGCGCAAAGCGACGTGGACGCAGCGATAGACCTTGCCGCTGCCATTGTAAAGGCCTTAACGCCCGATAGTTTGGCAACGCTTTTGGGCGACACAATTTTGTAAAACCGCAGGCGGCGCGAAAGCATTTTTGCATAGGTTACAATTTTAAACCTAAACAGCGCAAAAACCGGATTTTTCGCATCTTTGTGCTGCACGCACTCCCCTACTTTTCATGGTAATTTGTTTATGCAATTTTACAGCCTTGCGCGTGATTGCGCATAAAATAAAAGCAGAAGCCGAAAAACTCGGCTTCTGCTTTTGATTTACTGTGTTGCTAATAGCATGCGCTGTATCGGCTTTTGCGCTTTACGCCTGAGCTGAAACAGTGCACGGCACGCTTTGCTGTGCCAGCGCCTCGCGCAGCGTAATGGCAATTTGGTCAGGACAAGAGGTTTTTTTCGTGCCGCAGGTTATGCCCTGCAAACGCGCGATAACTTCTTCGGCTTCAAGGCCTTTTGCCAATGCGCAAATGCCCTTTAAATTACCGTTGCACCCGCCCATTACAGAAAGCGCTTCGATAACGCCCTCTTCAGAAAGTTGCACTTCGGTGTAAAGCGAGCATACGCCTTTATTGGTACGTTTATACGTCATGAACTATATTCCTCCGCATTCAAAAAAAATTGGCGATTCAATCCGTTGTGCTTTTGATTGTAACATTTTAAAGCAGGTGTTTCAATGCCAAATTCTGTCGCAGTGGCGCAAAGCGAGGCGAATGCCGAAACTTCGTAGGTTTTTACGAAACTTGTAAAAATTACGTAAAGTTTTCGGTAGATTTTCACTGTGCATTTTACACAAATTTCGATATTGCATACAGGTGCAAACGCCAAACAGAAAACTGTGTGTAAATCAAAAGAAAGCCATTGACAAGCGCAAGCAAATTCGCTAAAATAGATAAGTACCGTTTGCACAGCAGCAATTTGCCGCACAAACGGGGATGTGCTTCGCGGATTTAGCTCATCCGGTAGAGCGTCTGCTTCCCAAGCAGAAGGCGACGGGTTCGAGTCCCGTAATCCGCTCCACAAAGCCGCTTATTTTGCTTTGCAAGATAAGCGGCTTTGATTTGCTTGTACGCGGCTTTGCTTTTATGTTACAATAGCAATAGCCTCTTCGAAAGGACGAACGCTTGATGGCATATAAACTCAATGAACATAGCGGCGACTGTCTTGCAGTGCCGCAATTAATCGTGGCAAAGCTGCCGGAGCTGGAAGATGACTGGCTGCGTGTGGCGCTTTATGTGCTGTCTACAGGGTGCACAGAGCCCGCGCAAATTGCGCAAGCGCTGCGCCTTGCAAGCCCAAAACGTGCCAAAGAAGCCCTTACCTACTGGAAGGGCGCGGGGCTTTTATGTGATGATCGCGCCGCGTTGCCCGCAGGTGCCTGTTTGGACGGGGCTTCGATGCCCACTGCATGCGCGCCCCGCCTTACCACGCGCGAGATAACAAAAGCGGCGCAAACAGATGGCAATATCGCTTCTTTGGTGCAGGAATGCCAAGCGCTGCTGGGCGCCGTGCTCACGGAAAACGATACCAGCGAGATTGTGTCGCTTTATTTGTCGGATGAATTGCCACCGGATATGATTCTTTTAGGCGTGGCGCACTATGCCGCGCTTGGTAAGCGCTCGGGCAAATACATTGCGCGCGCCTTGCGCTCGTGGCAAGCACAAGGCATTGACACCGGCGCTGCCGCCGAGCGATATTTGCACAGCTTGGAACAGCGGGAACGCAACGAGGTGCTTGTGGCGGAGCTGTTTGGCCTACAAGCGGCCAAATTTACACGCGCAGAAAGCACGCTGATTGCCGAATGGTTTGAGGGCTTTGGCTATGCCAGCGAGATGATTAGCGAAGCGCTTGGCTATGCAGGCGAACACCGCACTGTGCGATATGTAAACGGCATTTTGCGCGCGTGGTATGCAAAAGGCTTTAAAACCGCCAAAGATGTACAGGCTGAAAGCGCAACCGGCATGGCAAACGTGCAGCCAATGGGCAAGGCACCAAAACGCGATATTTTGCAAAATGCGCGTGGCACAGTGCCTGTGTACAAGCCGCGAAAAAGCTAAAACCTAAACGCGCATTTGCGCAAAACCCCCATAAGGAACACTGTTTTGGAAAGGTGCGATTGTAACATGAAGCAAGACGAGCTTTATCGCCGTGCGGCGCGCAATATCGCGGCAAAACGGCAAAAGGCATATACACTGGCGCTTGAAAAACAAGCGGCGGTGAAAGCTGCGCTGCCGGCCTTATCGGCGCTGGAAGCAAAGCGCACTGCCGCTGGCATCGAAGCTGCGCGCCTTTGCGCCGCAAGCGCGCCGCAGCCGCAAAGAGACGCCGCGATTGCCGCGCTGAATGCGCTGGACGCCGAAAAACTGGCGCTTTTGCAGGCAAACGGCTATACCTTGCGCGATTTAGCGCCGCATTTTGCTTGCGATATCTGCCAAGATACAGGCCGTGTGGGCGGCGAGCCATGCGCGTGTGTGCACGCCGAGGCGCGCAGGCTGCGCCAGCTGACTTTAAGCGCGGTGTCGCCTCTTTCGCTGTGCAGCTTTGCAAGCTTTTCGCTGGATAAGTATCCAAACGAACGGCAGGACGGCATCAGTGTGCGCGAGCACATGGCAGGCATCTTGCATTTTTGCGAGTGCTATGCACAGGATTTTGGCCGCACCAGCGAAAGCCTTTACCTTTGCGGCAGCGCAGGGCTTGGCAAAACGCATTTGGCACTTTCGATTGCAAATGTGGTGCTGCAAAAAGGGCACGATGTGCTGTATGTCAGCGCGCAAGGCGTGTTTGACGCGGTGGAAAAAGAGCATTTTCAAAGCGGCGGGGACACGATGGCGGGCTTGCTTTCGGCCGAGCTTTTGATTTTGGATGATCTTGGCACAGAATATCTAACGCCGTATATCGGCAGCTGCCTGTATGACATTATCAACACGCGCTGGAACCGTAAGCTGCCCACCATTTACACCAGCAATTTTGTGCGCACAGATGACCTTGCAAAGCGCTATACCGAAAAAATTGTTTCGCGCCTTTTGGGCGCATGCCAAACGCTGCATTTTGTAGGCGATGATATTCGTTTGCTGGATAAATAGCCGATTATGCATGATTTACGAGATACGAGCAATGCTATAACAAAAGAAATTGAGGGACGAATGGAAAGAAAAGAAAACATTATGGGCACAAAGCCTGTAAACAGCTTGCTGATGGGCATGGCTTTTCCCATTATGCTGAGCATGCTGGTGCAGGCATTATATAATATTGTAGACAGCGTTTTTGTGGCGCAAGTGAGCGAGGCGGCGCTGACGGCGGTAAGCCTGGCGTTTCCAATACAAGCGCTGATGATATCGGTGGCCGTGGGCACCGCAGTGGGCATCAACGCGCTATTAAGCCGCCGTTTGGGCGAGAAAAAGCGCAAAGAGGCTGCATTAGCAGCAGAAAACGGCTTATTTTTAGCCGTGCTTTCGTGGCTGGCGTTTGCTGTGTTTGGGCTATTGTTTAGCCGATGGTTTTTCTCTTTTTTCTCTGAAAGCACTGAAATTATCCGTTCAGGCGCAAATTATTTAAAGATTTGCACGGTGTTTTCATTTGGTTTATTTGGGCAAGTAACCATGGAGCGCATTTTGCAATCTACCGGCAAAACCGTGTATCAAATGATTGCGCAGCTTGTGGGCGCGATTGTGAATATTATTTTAGACCCCATTTTTATCTTTGGCCTTTTTGGCATGCCCAAAATGGGCGTAGAGGGCGCGGCCGTGGCCACAATTATTGGGCAAATATGCGGGCTTGCCGTGGCGCTGATAATTAATCATGTGAAAAACCACGAGATTCGCTTATCGTTTCGCGGTTTTCGGCCGGATTTTCACACGATACGCAGTATCTATCGCGTGGGCTTCCCCTCTATTATCATGCAAAGCATCGGCAGTGTAATGGTGTTTGGCATGAACATGATTTTAATTCAATTTACCGAAACGGCTGTTTCAGTGTTTGGCATTTATTTTAAGCTGCAAAGCTTTATTTTTATGCCCGTATTTGGCATTACCAATGCCATGGTGCCCATTGTGGCATACAATTACGGCGCGCGCGCAAAGCAGCGCATTGTGCAAGCAATGCGCATGGCGCTTATCATGGTAAGCGTGGTGATGGCGCTTGGCACACTGGTGTTTCAATTAGCGCCGGGCCCGCTTTTGCAAATGTTTAATCCTACGCCTGCGCTTTTGGAAATTGGCGTGCCTGCACTGCGAATTATATCCATCAGCTTTCTATTTGCAGGCGTTGCGATTGTGCTGTCTAGCCTGTTTCAGGCGCTTGGCAGCGGCTTTTTAAGCCTTGCGATGAGCGTGGTGCGTCAGCTGGTGTTTATCTTGCCATGCGCATGGCTTTTGGCCACCTTTGTGGGGCGCGATGCCGTTTGGTTCAGCTTTGTACTGGCAGAATGCGTGTCGATTGTGATGGCCGTGATTTTTTATCGGCATATTTATCGCACCAAAATCCGCAATATTGAAAACGTTGCATTTGATTAGTTTTTTATATGAAAAATGCCCGCTATAAAGCCAATTGTGTTGGCTTTATAGCGGGCATTTAGTGTTTTATCGATATTTTTCGGTGGCGTATGCCTCGAGAAAGTTTTGCAGATGTGAATAGATCAGCTTTTTCAGCCGTTCGCGCGTGGCGTCGTCCGGCTCGCCAAAGGCATAGCTGCGCTCATAACAGAAAAAGATGGGTGTGTAATAGCAAAAGGCCAAATAAGCAGCGCTGTTTTCTGCAAGAAAGCCCAGCTCCATCAGCGTGTTCATCATGCCGCCGGCATACTGCAC
>JAGPHI010000128.1 GCA_018055565.1 Oscillospiraceae bacterium
GCCAAGATGCACGCGCGCATATTCGTTTGAAATTGGCTCGTACAATACGCCATTGTCGCTTGCAAGCTGCCATTCCCGCAGCAGCGCTTCTCGCGCCAAAAGCGGGTCGTCAATTAAATGGCCGCCCCCGCGCACCGCTTGAAAGGCCAGCTTTGCAATGTCACACGGCTGTAAAAGCGGGCGCAGCGCCGCCTCGTGCAGCAAAGCCTCTTTAAAGGTCATTAGGCCAAATCCTCCGGCAATGCTTTGGTGCGTTTTAGCCCCATAACCACCAGCGGAATTACAATAAGCTGCAAGGCAATGGCGGGTATTGCGTTGATAAACGCGCCGGATAAAAATATACTAAATGTAAAAGCATTGCCTGTAACGCCTGAAAGTATAAACATAACAACGCCCCAAACCACGCGCCCGCACAGCATGGCCAAAAGCAAAGAAGCATAAATATTCACGGTTTTGCGCGGCAGCTTTTGATAGAAAAACCCTGCAAAAAAGCCGTAAGCAGCCAGCTCTGCCGACATGGCAAGCGCCGTAATCAGCGGGGGCATGCCCACAAGCAGATACCGCAAAAGCGGCGACACAAAGCCCACCAAAAGCGCCACAGGCCCACCGCATACATAGCCCGCAAGCAAAACCGGCAGGTGCATGGGCGCAAGCATTGCGCCAAGCGGGCCCAAATTACCCGTAAGATAGGGCAGCAAATAGGCAAGCGCGATAAATAGGCCACCCAAAATCATTTTTTTTGTAGAAAACACTTTATTCATCCTGTAATAACCCCTTCAAAATTAACTTTTAGTAATACTGTTTGTATATGATACGCTACCAGCTTCCGCCGCCACCGCCGCCAAAGCCACCGCCCGAAAACCCGCCGCCACCGCCGCCAAACGAGGTGCCGCCGTGCCCGCCCGACTGCATTTGCTCGGTGCTAACGCGCTGTATCATGTCGGTATAGCTGCGGTCCAGCGCGCGCGTAATCCAATACAAATTCCACAGCGAAAGATGGCTGCCTGTATAATAGCTTGGCGGTGCAATAGAAAGGCTTTCAAACTGCTTCATCCAAACATCGGACAAATCAAACACATAAGCATACGGCAAAATGCTGTAAAAATAAGACGGATTTTCTTGGCAAAGCAGGGTGATGCGTGAAAGCTCTGCCTTTTGGATAAAGCTTTTTAGCCCCATCAGCTTGCCCGCTATTTCGGTGTAATACGCAGTGGGCTTTGCCGTGCGCGAGATGCTAAGCGCGCCCAATAGGGCCGCGGCATACGCCGCAATCAGCACCCAAAACGGCATTAAATAGGTAAGCGCTGCAAAAAACGCAGCCAGCACCGCAAGGCCAAAGCCCACAGAAGCAAGCACGCCTGCGCCCACAAGATAGGCAGCGCGCTTGCCCATTGAAGCAAAGTTCCAATTGCGTTTCGCAATAAAAGCAACAAGCCCCGCAAAGCCGATGCAAAGCATGCTGCACACGCCCGCCACTATGCTGCCGGGTGCCAGCGCGGCGGTGCACAAAAGCACGCATACAAAGTATAAAACCCCAAAGGCAAACGGCGCTGCCGCCGCGCACGCTGTGGCCCCGCTGCTAGAAAGCTTGCGCGCGCCGGTAAACTCCATTGCAAGCTCGCTTTTGGCGGCTTGCAAGGCTTGATACACCGCGCTGCCGCAGCTTGATAAATCGCAGGTTTCGCCCTTTTCAAACAGCGCATTATAAAACGTAAGCATATAGTGCGGCGCGTTTGGAGCAAGGGGCTTTGCACGCGTGAGGATGAGGGCGTTTTCTTCGCCTGCAATCGTTAGATGCCCCTTATCGGCAAGATAAATAATTAAGGATAAAATATCCTTATCATTCGCGACGCCGTCTACAATAAAGCCCACTTCGGCGCTTGTGACATCGCTGGGCGGATAAAATTCCACCGTTTGTACAGGGCGGCGCGTTTGCACGCTGACGGAATACAGGATAGCGGCAAGCGCCAACAGCACAAGAACACCCAAAGCGGCCCAGCCCAGCGCAACGGGATAGGTGCGCTCGCCGCTGAAATACCCCTCGGGCAGCCGCGCATGCACGGTGATGCCCTCGCCAAGCCCCAGCGGCGCGGTGCTTTCGCCGCGCACACCGTCGGGCCCAATTGCGGTAATATTTAGCGTAGGATTGTCGGTGGATGTCGCGCCGTAAGTGCCGGAATAAACCGTGGGCACAATGCCCTCGGGCAAGGGCTTATCAAACGACAGCGAAAAGCTGCAATGCATAAACGGCGCTGTAAAATCGGTGCCAAACAGCGTGTAAAACAGCTCGTCATATTCCGGCACGCGGTCGTCACCAATATCGACTGTGAAAGAAATTTGATATTCCACCACACCGGTTTGCACAATATCTTCGCTGCCGATGGCGGCAACAAAAAAGCCGTTTTCCCGTTCGGTGCTGTAGTCAAAGCCCGGCACCGAAAAATTGCGGATTTTGGATTTATAGGGCATGCGCACCGTGCCGTCTGCCGTTTCTTTTTCGATATAAACGGTTTCGGGGATGGCGCGATAGATGCCGTGCCGCGGCTCGTTAAAGCGCACGGTGATGGTTTCGGTTTGCGTTACGGTATTGTTTTCGTGCACCGTGGCGTTTACCGCATAGTCCAAAATATCAAAGCCATAGTCGCGCTCGGCGGCAAAGGCGGCGGGCGCAGCCAAAAGCAAAGCCGACGCTAGCGCCAAAAGGGCAAACAGTTTCTTCACGCTAGAACTCCACCTTTACATTTTGGCGTTCGGCGGCATCGTCCACCGCAAACATGCTTTTTGCCGAGAAATGCGCAAGCGAAGCAATAATGCTGGAGGGAATCATCATGCACAAATTGTTGTATTCTTTCACCACGGCATTATAGAATTTGCGTGCGTTAGCAATGTCTTCTTCAATGCGCTTAAGCTGGCCTTGCAAATCCATAAAATTGGTGTTGGCCTTTAAATCGGGATATGCCTCAGACAGCGCAAACAGCTGGCGCAGCGCGCCCGACAGCACATTCTCGCTTTCGGCGCGTGCCTCAAGCGAGGCGGCATCGGCAGTGGCATTGCGCGCGGCAATCACCTTTTCCAGTGTTTCGCTTTCGTGCTTTGCGTAGCCTTTCACGGTTTCCACAAGATTTGGCACAAGGTCAAACCGCTTTTTCAAATACACATCCATTGTGGAAAATCCCTCTTCGCAATCATTGCGGCGGCGCACAAGCTTGTTATAAACCGAAATGGCCCACAAAACCACCAAAACCACAACAACCAATAAAACTATTAACCAAACGGGCATAATAAAATACCACCTTTCCTATTACAATGGTTATAAAAAACCATTGCCTTTTGATATATAATAAGGTATATTTATAAAGATTACAATAGCGCGCGGTAAAAACTTGCACTTACAAATCAGCGCAGATATGTGCGCAGTGCAAGAGGCAAAGCCATGCCGCAGGCCATTTAAACGCAGGTTTCAGGCGAAATGGCAGCAAAATGGTAGCAGGGCAAAGCGCCTTGCCGCTTTTGAAACAGTATACTGTATAATGGAGGAAAATAGATGTTGGCAATTTTTAAAAAGTATTTTTGGGTGTTTTTTGTATCCATGGTGCCCATTATCGAGCTGCGCGGTGCCATACCAATTGGGGTGGGCATGGGGCTGCCGCTGATACCCACGTATATTATCGCGGTAATCGGCAATATGCTGCCGGTGCCGATTATCATTTTATTCAGCAAGGCTGTATTAATCTGGTGCACCAAGCTGCCGTATGTGGGCAAGTTTTTTCAATGGATTTACGAAAAGGGCATGAAAGCCGGCGATAAAATGCAGGAAAAGGCTGGTAAAGGGCTTTACTGGGCGCTGTTTTTGTTTGTGGCCATTCCGCTGCCGGGCACCGGCGCGTGGACGGGCAGCCTTGCCGCCACACTTTTAGACATGAAGTTTTGGCCTAGCGTCATTGCCGTGATGGCGGGCGTGATGACGGCGGGCGTGATTATGGGCGCGGCCTCCGCGGGGCTGTTTGGGGCGCTGGGCATGGTGTTTGCATAAGACACATAAGGGCATTTGCGCATTTTTGCAAAGATGCGGCTTTGGAAAAAGCAAGGGGGCTGTATCATAACGATGCAGCTTCCTTTTCTTTTTTTGCAAAACTTGAAGAAAACGCAACGCGTGCGTCGTATTAGTAACTGTACAGAGAGGTGGTGGCCCGGGCGGGATATGCAAAAACAGGATATCGACATGCTTGTGGAACAATATGAACGCTTAGTGTACACCATCTGCTATCAGTTCACAAAGGATCACGCGCTTGCCGAGGATTTAACGCAGGAAACCTTTCTTTCCGCGTTCAGCCATATCAATTCCTGCCCCGAGGGCGCACAAAAGCCGTGGCTGGCACGCATTGCAACCAACAAGGCAAAAGATTTTTTAAAAAGCGCGTATAATCGCCGCGTTTACGCCACCGAGGACGAGGCGCTGCACGCAGCACAGAACACCATTACCCTTGCCCCGTCAAGCGAGGACATCACGATAGAAACCGACACAATTAAGC
>JAGPHI010000129.1 GCA_018055565.1 Oscillospiraceae bacterium
TTCCGCCAGCGCATCGTCCACGCGCAGCTCGGTAGACCATTCCACGTTATAGCATTCGTCGGCAGCGCTGATGCAGGGCTTTGCCACGGGCAAATCCTCGCCATCCAATATCTGTACGGTTTTTAATTCAAAAAAGCGGCTGCCCGCGCAATAAGCAGCAATAATATTTTGCGCCAATTGCGTGTGCGGGCCTGCGGCAGGGCCAAAGGGCAGCGCTAGGCTTTCGCCAAAAAGCGTATTGGGCACAGCGCCAAGCGCGGGGCGATACAGCTTAGATACACCAAAAACCGTGCCGTTTTCTCGATATTCACTCAAAGCCCAATTCATTAACCCAGCAAAGGGAATCGGCGTCATTCGGTCGCTCATTTATTGATCTTCCTTTCGGTTGCAATTTACGGTGTGTTTGTTTACAAGTCAATTGCCGCATATGCCTTAGGCATTGATGCGCCCCCATAAATCGGCGGCCTGTTCGCGGCATTTTGCCAATAAACGCGCTTCGTCAATGCCCACAAGTTCGCGGTTTTTCATGCGGATTTTGCCGTTTATAACTGTGGCGGTAATGCTGCGGCCCGTAAGGCCAAACAGCGTATGCCCGTTTACATTTTCTGCATGCAGCGGGGTTAGCGGGATGTAATCCGATACGATAATATCCGCCGCAGCGCCAGCCTTTAATACGCCCAGCTCGTGCGCAAAATAGCGCGCGCCCAGCTTTGCATTGCCCGAAAACAGCATTTGCGGCGCTTCGCTCCACGCTACCGTGGGGTTACACAAATGGTGCTTATGCAGGATATTTGCAACCTTTAAGGATTCATACATATCATTGGTGTAGCCATCGGTGCCAAGCCCCGTTAAAATGCCGCGCCGCATCATGTCCAGCGTGGGCGGGCAGCCCACAGCGTTGCCCATGTTGGACTGCGGATTATGCACCACGGCGGTGTTTGTTTCTTTCAGCACATCCATTTCGCCGCCGCTTACATGTATGCAGTGGCCGCAAATGGTTTTATCGCCTAAAATGTCATGGTCAAAAAGGCGGTGGATTACGCGTTTATGATATTTCGCAAGGCTGTCATACACGTCGTCCATCCCCTCGGCAACATGAATATGAAAGCCTGTGCCCGCAGGGGTTGCCTCGCGGCAAAGCGCAAGGCTTTTATCGCAAAGGGTAAAGCTGGCGTGCATGCCCATCATGCCCTTTATCATATCGGTGTCGTCCTTTTGTGCAAAGGCGATAAAATCGGCGTTTTCTTTGATGGCGGCGCGCATTTTTTCTTCTCCGTCGCGGTCCGACACTTCATAGCACAAATTGGTGCGCACGCCAAGCTGCTTTGCCGCATCGGCAATGGCAAACAGGCTGCCCTCAATGCCGCCATAGGAAGCATGATGGTCAAACATTGTGGTAACGCCGTTTTTAATGCAGTCAAGATATGTTGCCATTGCGCTCATGCGGGTGTCGGGCAAGGTGAGATGACGGTCAATCGTCCACCACTGCCCATCCAAGATATCCAAAAAGTTTTTCGGTGCATAGCCCTTTATGGCAAGCCCGCGCGAAAGCGCAGAATAAATATGCCCGTGCGCGTTGATAAGCCCTGGCATAATCAGCCCGCCTGCGGCATCCAGCCATTCGGCATCGGGATATTTTTTGCGCAGGGCGTTTGTGTCGCCCACTGCTACAATGCAATCGTTTTCGCAAGCTACACAGCCGTTTTCAATCACGCGCGCCTCTTCGCCGCGCGTAAGCAAGGTGCCATTTCCAATTAAAAGCATTTGTATCACACTTCCTTTACAGCGTATGGTTTTAGCAGTTTATCGTGTTTTTGGGCAATAAAAAAGGCGCACTAAGCAATTTTGCTTAAAGCACCTGTTCCGCCAAAGGCTGTACGGCAAAGCAGGGCTCATAATACTGGTATGAAAGCCCGTGCGCAAAGCACTCCGTTACAGCCGCCGATTTTATTTTAAGAGTTAGCCATGCGTAAAATTGCACGATTACCAACGCTTTCTTTGCTTTCATCATAGCACTGGCACCCCAAAAAAGCAAGGGATTTCCTGTGCCTGCCTAAAAAATATTTGTTTGCCTAAATTTTTATTGATTAATTTGTTTATTATGTTACAATAAAGAAATATCAGATACAATCTGCGGGTTTGTGCGAAAGGAATGAAGATAAAATGGCGCAAAAAGAAACGCTGGTTATGCTTACCCAGCTTGCAAAGGGTGTCGCGCGGCAATTTGGCCCCAGCTGCGAGGTGGTTGTGCATTCGCTGTGCGATAACGATATCGAAAGCTCCATTGTTGCCATCGAAAACGGCGAGGTAACAAGCCGCAAAGTGGGCGACGGGCCCTCGCACGTGGTGCTGGAGGCGCTCTCGCATGAGGGAAAGGGCGAGGACCATCTTGCGTACCTCACCAAAACGCGCGATGGAAAAATCCTAAAATCCAGCACGATGTTTATTCGGGATGATACTGGCCGTGCACAATATATTTTTGCCATCAATTACGATATCACAGGTATGCTCATTGCACAAAGCGGCATCGAAGCGCTGATTTCCACCGACGAAGCAAGCGATGCAAAAGAGCCCGAGCGCATTGTGCAAAGCGTGGGCGAATTATTAGAGGAGCTCATTGACAATGCGGTGGCACTGGTAGGAAAGCCTGTGGCGCTGATGACGAAAGACGATAAAATCCGTGCGATACAGTTTTTAAACAAAGCGGGCGCGTTTTTAATCACCAAAAGCGGCGATAAGGTGTCGAAGTATTTTGGTATATCCAAATATACGCTGTACAGCTATATCGATAGCAAATAAAAGCGTGTGGTTTGCAAAATTATAAAGTTTACAAAAAGCGGCGCCGTGCACAGTGCACAGCGCCGCTTTTGTATGGAACGATGGTTTATTGCATAATTACGGCATGCTCGCCTTTTTCTTCTGCGCTGCCGATGATGCAGGCATAAGGGCAGGCGGGCAAAAGCGCCGCCAAAAGTGCGTCTGCCTCGGCCTGCGGCACGGCAAACAAAAGGCCGCCCGAGGTCTGCGGGTCCCACGCGATGCTTTGCAGTGCGGGGGAAACGGATTCGGCATAAAAGGTGTTCGGCTTTACAAAATTGGCGTTTGCCCAGCCGCCGCCGGGCAGATATCCCTCGGCTGCAAGCGCCAATGCCTGTGGCAAAAGCGGTAGCTTGTCGGCAAATAAGCGCAGCGTAACGCCGCTTGCCGCTGCCATTTCGCCCACATGCCCAAGCAGGCCAAAGCCCGTAATGTCTGTGCAAGCGTGCACGGTGAACGGCGCTGCCGCCTCGGCCGCAGCCTTATTTAGCGTGGTCATGCTTTCAATTGCGGGCAAAAGCTCGGCTTCGGTAATGGCATCGCCCTTGCGCGCGCCTGTTAAAATGCCTGTGCCCAGCGCTTTGGTTAAAATCAGCGCGTCGCCCGTCTTTGCACCGCGATTGGCCCAAACATGCATTGGGTGCACGCGGCCTGTAACGCAAAGGCCATATTTTGGCTCGTCATCTCGAATAGAGTGTCCGCCCGCGATAATCGCGCCCGCTTCCAGCACCTTTGAATAGCCACCGGCCAAAATTTGCGCCGCAATTTCCTGTGGCATGCACATTGGGATGCATAGTAAATTCATTGCCAAAAACGGTGTGCCGCCCATTGCGTACACGTCACTTAACGCGTTTGTTGCGGCAATCTGGCCGTAAGCATACGCGTCATCCACAACCGGCGGGAAAAAATCTACTGTTTCCACCAGTGCTTCGGTATCGGATATGCGATAAACACATGCGTCGTCGCTTGTGTCAAACCCCACCATTAAATCGGGGTGCTGCATGGAAGGCAATCCGCACAGAACCTGTGTCAGTGCCCCCGGATCCAGCTTAGAGGCTCAGCCGCCGGCGTGCGAAAGCTTTGATAAACGCGAAAAATCCATCCCATACCCCTCCTTTATAAGTCTTTTTGCACAAAGCCTTGCAGCCTGTGCTCTTTACTATCATACGCAATATTACAAAAAAGCGCAAGAAAAATTCTGCAAATTATGGCAATTGTAAAAAAACTTGTTATAATGGGTTTAACAGTATAAGCACGCCATACAGTGTGCGCGAAATCCAATTACGCAAAACACAAAGAGCAGGAGGCAGGATTTGGACAGTTTAGACTATCTCTCGATACTGGGGCTGGATGCACCGCAAAAGCATGTGGTGGCGCTTGTCGGCTCTGGCGGTAAAACCACGCTTTTGTATAAGCTTTGCGATGCGTTTCGCCAAAAAGGCGCGCGCACAGCAGCGCTTACCACCACGCACATTATGCGCCCAGACGAGCGCGAGGGGCTTGCCTGTATTGTGGATGATGACACCTGTTTGGCCGAAACCTATTTTGCAGGCGGCAAAATTGTGCTGGCAGGTACGCCCGCGCCGGAGGACAAGCTTTGTGCGCCGCAAATCGACATGCTTACATTTTTGATGGCACATGCCGATGCGGTAATTGCCGAGGCCGACGGCGCGCACACGCTGCCCGTAAAGTTTCCAAGCGCCGACGAGCCTG
>JAGPHI010000130.1 GCA_018055565.1 Oscillospiraceae bacterium
GCTTTATACGGCTTAATTTGCGGCCCATTCACGTTGGCAAGCCATCTGCGCGGCAATGATATCTTTATGGATATGTTTGACGATGAGGACTATGTGCGCGAGCTGCTGGCGTTTTGCACCGCGTGCGGCAAGCGCATGTCGGATTTGTTTTTGCAAGCCGGCATGGACGTAATTGCCGTGGTTGACCCGCTGGTATCGCAAATTTCTACGGGCCATTTTGAGGCGTTTTTAACGCAGCCGTTCACCGAGCTTTTCAGCCATATTCGTAATAATAATGCGTTTTCCTCCTTTTTTGTTTGCGGCAATGCCACGCGCAACATTGAGGCCATGTGCCAAACAAATCCGGACAGTATTTGCGTAGACGAAAACGTGGACATACTGGCCGCCAAATTGATTTGCGACCGATATAACATTGCCATCGGCGGCAATATCCCCCTTACCAGCGTGATGCTGCACGGCACACAGCAAGATAACATGAAATGCGTAATTGATTTGCTGTCCGGCCTTTCGGAATATAAAAACTTTATTGTGGCGCCTGGCTGCGACATGCCCTATGCCGTGCCTGTTGAAAACGCCATCGGCGCGGCGCAAGGCGCGCTGCACACGCAGGAAACCGCAAAAATGGTGCAAAATTACGTAGGCGAAGACGTGTTTAATCTGCCGATTACGCTGCCCGATTACGCGCATTTGCAGCGGCCTTTGGTAGAGGTGTTCACGCTCAACAGCGCCACATGCGCCGCTTGCACCTATATGATGGGCGCGGCAGATGCCGCTAAAGAGCGCTTTGGCGCAGCCATTGACGTGGTGGAATATCCATTTACCGAAAAGGAGAACATTGCCCGCTGCAAAAAAATGGGCGTTACCAATTTGCCCTCTATTTACATCAACGGCGTTGTGCAATGGAGCAGCCTGATACCCGACAGCGAGGCTTTCGACGCCGCTATCCGCGCCGTACTATAGCGAAACACCCATTGCTTTACAAAGCGGGCATATGCCCCAAAAGCAAACGCGCGCACGCTTGAAAGAGAGGTTTTTTACAACGGAGTTTTATTTGATTACGGGTTTTTTGGGCGCGGGCAAAACAACGTTTTTGAAAAATCTTTTGCAATTGTTTCGGCATCGCCGCATGTATCTGATTGTGAATGAATTTGGCAAAGAAGGCGTGGACGGCACGCTTTTACAAGAAATGGGCGCCATGATGGACGAAATTACAAACGGCTCAATTTTTTGCACCTGCCGCCTTGACAAATTTGCCGAAAGCTTGCAAACAGCGCTGATGGCAAAGCCAGAAGTGATTTTGGCAGAGGCAAGCGGCCTTGCCGACCCCACCAATGTGCGCCGCGTGCTGGCAGATTTTCCATCGGTGGATTACAAGGGCAGCATTTGCCTTGCCGATGCCGTTAATCTGCATAAAATATATCCCGCCGCCGTGGTTTGCCAAAAGCAATTGGCGGTATCCTCGCTTGTTTTGTTAAACAAAACAGATTTGGCCACTGCCGACGAAACGCGCGCGGCCACCGCGCTGATTGCACAGGCAAACCCCGCCGCTGCGATAAAGCCCACCCGCTTTGCCGCGATGCAAGCGCAGTGGCTTTCCCTAGTGGTGCCCTGCCCCGATATGGCACAGGCCGCAATAGCCAGCGATATTACGCTGCAAAAGGCTTGCATCGCCGTGCAGCCCACCATGACAAAAGCCTCGCTGCAAAAATGCCTTGTGCAATTAAGCGAAAGCACCTATCGCATGAAAGGCTTTGTGCAGCTTTTGGAAGGGCGCTTTTTTGTGGATTGCACTGGTGCCGATGTGCGCCTTACGCCCTGGCAGGGCGAGGCAAACGGGCACATCGTTTTACTTGCGGGAAAAGGCATGCCCTTGCGCAAAGCGATACAAAGTGCGCTGGCTTGGTATGCCCCGCTACTTTCGCTGGACGCTTGAATTTGCCGCGAAGCGCGCAAAGGAGAAAACACTATGGACACAGAACAGTTAATCGCGCTGGCCGTTTCTTGCGGTGCAGCGCAAGCCGCCGTGGTGCCTGTATCGGCGCTTACCTTTGCGCCGTCATTTTTAGATTTATGCCAAAGCAATGCCTGCGGCAATTACGGCAAATGTTGGATGTGCCCGCCGCATTTAGGTGATATCGATGCCTTGATAAAAACGGCGCAGCAGCACGATTTTGCACTGGTGTATCAAACAATCGGTCTGCTGGAAGATAGCTACGATTTTGATGGTATGATGCTTGCTGGTGCTGCGCACAGCGCAGTTAGCAATCAAATTACCGATGCATTTGCCGCCCTTTCTTTCAAATTGCATTTGCATTTGGGCGCGGGCGGCTGCCATATTTGCGCAGTGTGCGCCAAACGCACAAACCAGCCCTGCCGCCACCCCGATAAAGCCATTCCGGGCCTTGAAGCGTATGGCATCGCCGTGTCTGCGCTGGCGCAAGCCGCGGGCCTAAGCTACAATAACGGCCCCGACACCGTCACCTATTTTGGCGCATTTTTGTATAGCGAGTGCCGCCCCATCCGCGTTGAATGGAACGGCCACGCCTTGCAGGCACAGCCGCACACCTTACTGTGCGATATTGCGCCTTTTTCGCAGCACACGGCCTTTATCTGCGGCAAAAAAGGCACTTGCGGCAAATGCAAGGTAATTGCGCGTGGCGCGCTTTCGCCTTACACTGCGGAAGAAATGCGCCATTTAACACCTGCTGAACGGGCAAACGGCGTGCGCCTTGCGTGCCGCTGCTACGCCGAGGGGGATTGCGCCGTGCAAAGCACTGCCGCGCGCGAGGCTGCGATATTAGCTGCATTTACCATGCCTGCCTTTTCGCATGCGCCGCTTTTTACGCAATACGGCGTTGCAATAGACATTGGCACCACCACGATTGCCGCGCAGCTCTATGCGCACGATACGCTTTTGGCGCAATATACTGGTTTAAACCCGCAGGCTTCGCTTGGGCAAGATGTGATGAGCCGCATCGAAGCCGCTTTAAACGGCAAGGCGGCGGCGCTGCAATCTGTGCTGCAAGACGCGCTTTGCGCCTGCATATTGCAGCTTTGCACCGCAGCGGGCATCCACGCGGGAAACATCGACGCGCTTGTGATAACAGGCAACACCACTATGCTATATCTTCTCACGGGGCGCTGCCCGCAAAGCCTAGCTGGCGCGCCGTTTACAGCCGATTACCTGTTCGGCGAGGTTTGCAGCGCAGCCAGTTTGCACCTGCCCTGCGCGTGCGCAACCGTCTATCTGCCGCCGTGCATCTCGGCCTTTGTAGGGGCGGATATCACCACGGCGCTTTTGGCAAGCGGCATTTATGCACGTGCAGATGCCGCCATGCTGGTAGACATTGGCACAAACGGCGAGATTGTTTTTTGCAAGGGCGGGCGCATCGTGTGCTGCGCCACAGCGGCGGGCCCCGCCTTTGAGGGCGCGGGGCTTTCGATGGGCATGTGCGGCCTGCACGGCGCTATCGACCATGTGGACGCAAAGGGCAATGCGCTTTGCGCCCATGTGCTTGGCGAGGGCGCGGCTGTGGGCATTTGCGGCAGCGGCATTATCGATGCCGTGGCGTGCCTTGTGCAGCGCGGCGATATCGACGAAAGCGGATTTATGCAAAACGCCCCCATCACGATACAAGCGCCGTGCAGATAACGCAAGCGGACGTGCGCCAGATACAGCTGGCCAAAAGCGCTGTGCGTGCCGGCATGGAAACACTGCTGCACACCCTGCGTGTTCCGGCGGCGCAAGTGGATGCATTATACATTGCGGGGGGCTTTGGCGCCTATGTATCCGTGCAAAGCGCGGGAGCAATCGGCCTGATACCCGCCTGCCTTTGCGATAAAGCCATTGTGCTGGGCAATGCCGCACTTTGCGGTGCCTCCATGCTTTTATTGCAAAAATCGTATTGGCAAGAAGCGAAAGCCATTGCCCAAAAAGCCGAAACCACCGAGCTTTCCACGCATCCCTTTTTTGCACAAGCCTTCACCGAAGGCATGCTGTTTACACAAGATATTACCATATAACAAGGAGGAAACACACAATGATTATGCGCACAAGAGAGCCTGACATCGATGGTTTTTTACGCGTACTGCAAGGAGAAAAGGACGATAAACCCCATCTGTTTGAGCTATTTATGGACAGACCCGTTTATGAATATTTTGCACAGCGCACCCTTGAAAACGAAAGCGCGCTTTCGGTATTAAAGCTTTCAGTAGATGGGTTTTACAATGCGGGCTTTGATTACGCCAGCACCTACGGCTGCGCGCTGCGCTTTGAAACTGCATCGCATGACCATCAAAAATCCTATTCGGCCAACGAGGGCGGCGTAATTACCGATTGGGAAAGCTTTCACGCATACCCCTGGCCCGACGCAAGCCGCTTTGATTATTCGCACCTTGCCGACATCGCGCCCTATTTGCCGCGCGGCATGAAGCTGGGCATCTTAGGGCACGGCGGCGTTTTGGAAAACGTGACGGCGCTTATCGGCTTTGAGGCAATGTGCATTATGCGCTATGA
>JAGPHI010000131.1 GCA_018055565.1 Oscillospiraceae bacterium
GCATTGTATACGGCGCGCGGCTATCCTAAGGTGCCCCGTTTTATGCGGTCGGTAGCAAAAGTGTGTTTGCAAAATTTGTCAGAATACCGCTTTGCCTCCTGCGCACACTAATCGCAGGAGGGATGCTACAATGTATCTGAAAGATATTCCCGCTTCGTTTGCCAGTGTTTTAGAAGGCGACGAAGCCCTTGCAGACATGTTTTTTACTCTGCCTGTCATGTCGCGCGAAAAGGTGGCAAATGCAGGGCTGTATACAGCACAGGAAGTGGAAAATTATATCGACACAATGGTGCTGGAAGGCAAGCTGTAATGCAAAAAAAGAGGCGTAACCGTATGGTTACGCCTCTTTTTCATTTGCCAACAGAACGGTGATGCCATTCTGTTTAATATTTTCAATTTCGTCCGCGTTGGCAGTGGAATCGGTAATCAGATGCGTAACTTCGTTCAGATTTCCGCTAAAAAAGCTGCGCGTGATGCCAATTTTTGCACCCTCTGTCACCACGATTTTTGGCCCGATGCAGCGCGCAAGCATTTGTCGGTTTACGGCGGTTTCCTGGATAACCGCGCTGGTAATGCCGCCCGCCACGCTGATGCCGCTTACACCCAAAAAGCATTTGGTTGCAGTAATTTGTGCCAATGCAGAAAAAGCAAATTCGCCCACAAGGCTTTGCTTTTGGCCATATACCTCGCCGCCCGTCAGCATTAAATCAATGCCGCGCTTGCGATGCGCATAAAGCGCGCGCCCGTTATTTGTGATAATTGTCACATTATTGGCCTCTATGTAGTCCAAAATGCACAGCACGGTGGAGCTGCTGTTAAAAAACACGATGTCGCCGTCATGGATTAGGCTGGCGGCTTTTTTTGCAATAATGCATTTATCCGGCGACGGATTGCCCTGTGGCGTAGTATACTGCACATCCACGTTTGGCGGCAGCACATAGCTTGCGCTGCCAAAATTGCGCTGCACATAGCCTTGCTTTTCCAATAAATCCAAATCACGGCGCACCGTAATGGCCGAAACCCCCAGCTTTAATGCAATTCGTGTTACCGAATCATTTTTTGCGGTTTGCAGATGCTCGAGCAGCTTTTTTTGCCGCAGCTTAATTACAGCATTACTGCTTTTCATAAAAATCATATTCCTTTCATGGGGATTGTGCCGTTTCGGTTTTGCAAAAACAGCGTCGGTTGACGCGCAAGGCACAAAATCGGGCGCACTCCTACTTTTGTGTAAATATGCTCGGAGATACTTGTTCTTTCAGATGCAATCGCTGGCGGTACATGGTTTGATACATGGCGTGGCGCTCGGCATCAGGGCGGTAGATATCGCCGCTGCCTTGCGGATTTGCCGCAAAAAAATCTGCCGGATCACAAACTTGCCCCAATGCAATTTGCGCCAAAATCAATGCGCCAAGCGCGGTAGCCTCCGCTTGGTGCGTCACAATGATTTCGCGGCCTAGTACATCTGCTAATATTGTATTAAATTCGGAAAAATTTGTCAAACCCCCACTGGACTGAATTATGCGGTTTTCTGCGCAAAGTGTGGATAAATGCGCAAATGCCTCGCAAATGTCAAAGCAAATGCCCTCTAAAACGGCGCGCGCAAAATGTGCACGCCCCATATCCAAACCGATATTGGCAAACATTCCTTTTGCGTCGGGGTTGGTGTTTGGGCAGCCGCGTCCTGCAAAATCCGTTACGCACAGCAAGCCGTCGCATCCCGCGGGCACCGTGCGCACGGCCTTGTCCATATCTGTGCAGCAGGTGTTGGCAGGGTCCAGCGTGAAAAATGCTTTATTAAACCACTGATATAAAATCCCGCTGCCGGTATTGCCTGCCTCCAGTAGCCAGCGCCCGCCATAGCAGCTGGTATTTAAGTTTACTTGGCGTTTGGGGTCCAGCACGGGGCTTGTAACAACAGCGCTTAGGTAAGACGCTGTGCCTGTATTGATATTGATTGTGCCCTCTTGATACAATCCTTGCCCCAATGCGCCGCATTGCTGGTCGCCGCCTGCGCTGATAATCGGGATGCCGCACGGCAAGCCCGTTGCACGGGCAAATGCATCCGAAAGGCTGCCGATGATGCTGCCGGGGGCAACCAGCTCGCACAATTTGTCCTCGTCAAGGCCAAACATGGCAAGCAGCTCGCCCGACCAGCAAAAATTGCGGATGTCCATCAATGCGGTGCGGCATCCAAGCGAAGCATCGGTTACAAAGCGCCCGCATGTTAAATACAAAAGATAATCATGAATGCCCATCAGCTTATATGCATTTTTATATGCATCTAAAGCGGTGTTTTTTAGCCATTGCATTTTTGGCGCGCTGCTTACAGGCGTAAGCGACATACCGCAAAGCGCATACAGCGTTTCGCCGTGCTGCGCAATATGCTCGGCGCAAAGCGCGCACGAACGCTTGTCGTACCACATATAAAAAGGCGAAAGCACGCTGCCGTCTTGCCCAATGGCTGCAACAGAGCTGCGCTGCGAGGTAAACGATATGGCGGTAATGTGCAGGCCTTCGCTTTGTGCAAAATCGGCGCAGGCGCGGGCAATTTCGCGCAAACCATCTGCAAAAACCGCGGCCTCCATCGTGGCGGCGCCGCACGGGCCAAGCGTCATGGCGTAGGTAACCCGATGGGTAAACCGCAAGCTAGCGCACTTGTCAAACAGGATGCCGCGCATGCTCGACGTGCCGGTATCAATTACCAATATTACGTTCATGCTCATATCTCCTTATTTTATGTTCGTTATCGATAATATATCATCAAATTTCACATAAAGCAACATAAAATATGATTATACGATTAAATTTTTACAGTTTTACTAAACAGAAGCGCAAAACATTATAAAATTTGTCTATTGAAACTGCTTTATAAACCGTTTACAATGAAATCAATGCAAAACGAATGCAAGATGCTCGTAAAACACAGTTTTATGAGCGATAAGGAGAAGCGTATGAACATTAACGAAATTACACGCGAAAAATGGATAATGGGTGCGTTCCCCGAATGGGGCACGTGGCTCAACGAAGAAATTGCGCAAGAAGAAGTGCCCGCAGGCAATTTTGCCATGTGGTGGTTAGGCTGCACAGGCATTTGGGTAAAAACCGACAAAGCAACCAATTTATGCATTGATTTTTGGGCCGGCAACGGCAAGCGCACAAAAGCGGCCAAAAACATGGTGGCAGGCCATCAAATGGCCAATATGTGCGGCGGCCGAAACCTACAGCCCAATTTACGCGCAATACCGCACGTGCTGGACCCGTTTGCGGTGCAAAGCCTGGATGCCGTATTGGCCACGCATTATCATCAAGACCATATGGACCCGTACTTAGCGGCGCATGTATTACAAAATATGGATGCCGACATTCCGTTTATCGGGCCGCAAAAATCGGTGGATACATGGATAAGCTGGGGCGTGCCTGCCGATCGCTGCCGCGTGGTGAAACCCGGCGACACGGTGAAAATCAAAGATGTAGAAATTGTGGTGCTGGATTCGTTTGACCGCACCTGCCTTGTAACCACAGATGGCTATCAAGACATTCGCGGCGTTTGCCCCACCGATATGGATGAAAAATCGGTTAATTATCTAATCAAAACCAGCGGCGGCAATTTGTATCACAGCGGCGACAGCCACTATTCCATTTATTATGCAAAGCATGGTAAAGACCATAAAATTGACGTTGCGCTTGGCTCCTTTGGCGAAAACCCCGTTGGCATCGCCGATAAAATGACGTCTATCGACGTGCTGCGCATGGCCGAGGCACTGCAATGCAAAGTGGTTATCCCCATTCATTACGACGTATGGAGCAACTTTATGGCCGACACGCGCGAAATTGAAGTGCTGTACGACATGAAAAAGCATCGCTTAGATTATCAGTTCCATCCCTTTATTTGGGAGGTTGGCGGCAAATATACATATCCGTGCGATGCTGCCCGCAGGCAGTATCACCACGAGCGCGGCTTTGCAGATTGCTTTGAAAACGAAGCAAACGTGCCGTTTCGCTCGATTTTATAATGGTATCCCTGGACCGTCCGTTAAAATACAATCAAAAAAGGAGAAATCGTATGAAAAAGATTCTTGCAAGCATTCTGGCAATGGCTCTCGCTTTTTCCCTCGCGGCATGTCAATCCAAGCCCGCCGCACCGGCTTCTACCCCCGCGGCAGCATCCACACCGGCTGCAACCTCTGAAAAAGGCATCGACTATCTGGATGTAGAGTATTGGACATCCCTCAAGCCCGAAGACACCATCAAATGGGTGCCGCAAAACAAAGAAACCAAAAAAGTTGGCTTAATTGTGCCTGACGGCGCAAACGAATTTTACAACGATGTGGCTTCTACTGCGCAAAAGGTATTCGCGGAAGCGGGCTATGAGCTCATTTGGGACGGCATCGCTGGCGACCCCACCCGCGGCATCAACGACATTGAAACTTGGGTGCTGCAAGGTGTAGACGCCATCATCGTAATGGCACAAGAC
>JAGPHI010000132.1 GCA_018055565.1 Oscillospiraceae bacterium
TTCTTCCATGCGGGCAAGGCGGCTTGTGGTGCGCTGGTATTCATTGTACAGTGCGCCTACGTCGCTTCGCCGTGCCGCCATTTCCTTGCCTGCGTTTTTCAGCGCTTCCATCGCTTTTTCGGCGCCTTCTTGCGTTTTAATGTTGGTGCCTTTTAGCCCCAGTGTGCTGCGGTCTATGCTTGCTGCCGCAATAGTAAGGCGGCCGTCTTGCATGGTGATGGCAACGCTTTCGCGCGTGCCGTTTGTGCCGCTGTTTAATAGGGCTGCGCCGTTTTCTTTCGTAAATTGGGTAACGCCCTGCGCCAGCCACTGCGCGTTAGAAAGCCCCGCCGTGTTTTCGCCTAAAAGCAAGTTCAGCTTTTCGTTATCGTTTGCAAGCGCCGCTGCGTCTATTTCGTCTAAATAGCTGTTTAGCCCGTCCAGATAGGCCTTGATGTTCCCACCAGTAATGGTAAACGCATCGCCGTCGGGCGCGCCGGCCTCTTTTGCAGGGGTAAGAGGGGGCAGCTTTGGCAGTTCGGTGCGGCCGGTGCCGTCCAGCTCGTCCAATAGCGCTTGATATTCCTTGTCCAGCAGCTTGCGGTCGTCGTCTGTAAGCGTGCCGCTTGCGCTCATGGTGGCAAGCTCCGTCATGCGCAGCACAATGTCTTGCATCCCTGCAAGCTTGCCGTCTGCCATTTCTGCGGCAGATATGTAATCCTGCGAAATATTTTGCTGGCGGTTAAGCATGGCAAGCTGCGCTTTCATGCGCTCGGCAATGCCAAGCCCCGCCACATCATCTGCCGCGCGGTTTATCCGATTGCCCGAGGAAATCCGTTCCAGTGCTTTTGCAACGCGGCTATTATGCGATTGCCAATTGCGATAGCCGTTCATAAAAATAGTGGTGCTGCTGCCAATGGTCATCAAATCCCTCCTTTACAAAAAACGATATCTATTATTATCATTATCGGCTAAAATCACAAGAAATTAAGCAAAAAACAAAAAAATGATTTAATTGGCTTTGCGCGCTTAAATCTAGGATAAAATCCGCTACTGTAAGACAAAAAGGCATGCCTGTGCTTGCAATAGGCGGTGAAAAAGTGTAAAATATACAGTATCTATTAGTTTGAGAGCGCACATAAAACGGAGGATGCAAAATGGTTTTAAGCATGACAGGCTATGGCAGGGCAAATGCGGCTGCCGAGGGCAAAGATATTACCGTGGAAATAAAAAGCGTCAATTCCCGCTATTTTGAATATTCTTCGCGCATGCCGCGCTCCTGTGCGGCCTTTGATGACCGCCTGAAAAAGCTTGTCAACGAGGCGGTATCGCGCGGCAAAGCCGAGCTTTCGCTGACTGTGCAGCAGCTTTCTGGTGCAGATACCACCATTAGCGTGAATGAGGGCGTTGCCGCTGCTTATTGCGCGGCCATGCACGACATGGCGGCGCGCTTTGCCATTGCGGATGACACCACGGTGGCTGCGCTTGCGCGCTTTCCCGATGTGTTTGCCGTTACAAGAGTGCAGGAGGACGAGGATGCGCTTTGGCCGCTGATTGAGGCTGTGGCAAAAGACGCGGTGCAAGCGTTTATCACCATGCGCGCAGCAGAGGGCGAAAAGCTGAAAGCCGACATTTTATCGCGCCTTGCCTTTTTAGAAAATGCAACCGCAGAGATTAAACTTACCAGTGCCGAGCGCGTGGGCAAATACACCGAAAAGCTGGCCGCGCGTCTGAATGAGCTTTTACAAGGCAAAGAAATTGATGAAAGCCGCATTTTAACCGAGGCGGCGATTTTTGCAGATAAAACCGCTGTGGACGAAGAAACCGTGCGGCTGGAAAGCCATATCGCCCAATACCGCGAAATTTTATCGGCAAACGAGCCTGTGGGGCGCAAGCTGGATTTTCTTACGCAGGAACTAAATCGCGAGGTCAACACCATTGGCAGTAAAGCGCAGGATTTATCCATCACGCGCCTTGTGGTAGATATGAAAGCAGAAATCGAAAAGATTCGCGAGCAAATTCAAAATATCGAGTAAGCGGAACGCCGCAAAGCGTGAAACACATTTTTTGCGCCTGCGTTCGCGCCTTGCGCGCTAAAACGGCGCAATTTCTAAGAAGGGAATGTTATTTAACATGAAATTCATCCGAATTGGTTACGGCAATGTTGTAAATGCCAGCCGCCTAATTGCTATCGTCAGCTTTGATTCTGCCCCCATCAAGCGCATTGTGCAAGAGGCGAGGGGCAAGGGCGCATTGATTGACGCCACCTGCGGACGCCCCACACGCGCAGTAATTATCACAGATTCTGACCATGTAATTTTATCGGCAGTACAGCCGGAAACAGTTGCAAATCGCTTAAATGAAAGCGATGAGGATATGGAGGATACAGAGCTCGAAGATGAATAACGAACAATATCTTTTGGTGATTTCGGGCCCTTCGGGCTCTGGCAAAGACACGGTAATCA
Organism: Oscillospiraceae bacterium; assembly: GCA_018055565.1. Classification (GTDB taxonomy): domain Bacteria; phylum Bacillota; class Clostridia; order Oscillospirales; family Ruminococcaceae; genus JAGPHI01. Next base: position 2,445 of record JAGPHI010000132.1, read on the forward strand.
ATCGCCTTGCGGCAGAACACGAAAACATTGAAGTGGCCGTTTCAGCTACTACGCGTGCGCCACGCCAGGGGGAAAAGGAAGGCGAAAATTACTTTTTTCTTTCCGAAGAGGCTTTTCAGGCCAAATTGGCACAGGGCGAAATTTTAGAGCACGCAAAATACTGCGACAATTATTATGGCACCTTGAAAAGTGAGGTGGACAGGCGCATCCAAAACGGCATTTTTGTAGTTTTGGTCATTGAAGTGCAGGGCGCGGCCGCCATCAAACGCATTTATCCCGCGTGCACCAGCATTTTTGTGCGCCCGCCAAGCTATGAGGAGCTCTCGCGCCGTTTATATGCGCGTGGCACCGAAAGCGAAGACAAAATTGCCGCACGTCTTGCGCGCGCCGTGGAAGAAATGAATTACGCTGTCGATTACGATTACATTGTTACCAATGATACCATTGAGGATTGCACAAAAGAAATCTATGCAATTCTGACGCATGCGCACGAATAGCCCTTTTGGGCAATACTATCATTAGACAGGGGAGTGAGAGTGTGGCGCTTACCGCTTTTGTGGCAGTGAATAACGCCACCTTTCATTTTGATAAGCTATATTCTTACACTGTGCCCGAGGCGCTTTCGGCGCGCGTGTTTGTGGGCAGCATGGTGCTTGTGCCGTTTGGGCGCAGCAGCGCAGTGCGCATGGGCGTGGTGCTGGATGTTACGCAAGATGTCAGCACGAAGCCCTTAAAATCCATTTTTGATGCAGCGCCTGAAACAGCGCGCCTTACGCCCGATTTATTATCGCTGGTGTATTATTTAAAAGAGCAAACCTTTTGCACCTATTACGATGCGGTAAAAGCGGTTATTCCGTACGGCGCACAGTATAAGCCCGCTATGTTGAATGGGCAGCCCACGCTGCAAAAGCAAATTCGCCGTCACACAGAAACCTGTTACAGCGCAAACGGCCCCATGCCCGCAAAGCTTACCGAAAAGCAGCGCATTGCAATGGGCATCGCGCAAAGCGGGTGCGTGCCTCGTACGGCCTTTACTGCGGCAGGCATTTCCAAATCGGTTTTGGATACGCTAGTATCTAAAAACCTGTTAACAGCCGAGGAGCAAGACAAGGAACTGCTGCTTTACGAAGCGGCGCAGCCGCAGGCAGAGCCAATCACGCTTTCGCAAGAGCAGCAGCACGTGTATGATACATTGGCAGGCCGCTTGGAAAAGCCACAAGCACATACCGCGCTTTTATATGGCGTTACGTCCAGCGGCAAAACGTTAATTTTTATCAAGCTGATTGAAAAAGTGCTGGAAATGGGCAAGCAAGCGCTGGTGCTTGTGCCAGAAATTTCTCTCACCCCGCAAATGATTTACCGTTTAAAAAGTTTTTTTGGCGCGCGTGTGGCCGTGCAACATTCGGCACTAAGCAACACAGAGCGCCTTTTGCAATGGCAGCGCATTCAAAACGGTGGCGCAGATATCGTTGTGGGCACGCGCAGCGCGGTATTCGCGCCGCTTTCACGGCTTGGCCTGATTGTCATTGACGAAGAACAGGAACACACCTATCATTCCGAGCTTTCGCCGCGCTTTGACGCCAGAGATATCGCCAAGATGCGCAGCAAAGGTGCAAATGCGCTTTTGCTGCTTGCATCCGCCACACCCTCAACAGAAACCTTTTATGCCGCGCAAATGGGCAAAATCGGTCTTGTTACGCTGGAAAACCGATACAACGATATGCCGCTTCCCGCTGTGCGCTTGGTGGACATGCGCGCAGAGCTTGCCGCCGGCAACGCGGGCGGTGTCAGCCGAGAGCTGGCGGGGGAAATTGCGCAAAACCTTGCCGACCAAAAGCAAACGATACTTTTGCTGAATCGGCGCGGGTATAAAACCGTGGGCATGTGCACCGCCTGCTCCGAAGTGCTGAAATGCGATGCGTGCAGTGTGCCGCTGGTGTATCATAAAGCAGATAACAAGCTGCTTTGCCATTATTGCGGCAAAACACTTTGCCCGCCGCCCGAGGTG
>JAGPHI010000134.1 GCA_018055565.1 Oscillospiraceae bacterium
CCGATTGGTATAAAACGCATAGCGATTTAACGCAGGATTTTGACCAAACGCCCGCTTTTGCCTGGCTGCGCGCGCACGCAGCGGATTATGGCTTTATCCTGCGCTATCCAAAAGGCAAAGAAAGCATTACAGGCGTTTTTTACGAGCCGTGGCATTATCGCTATGTAGGCAAAGCCTTTGCCGAAAGCATCACAAAATCCGAGCTGGCACTAGAGGAATTTCGCTTGCCAAGCAATCTATAGCCGCACAGCGCAAGCGCTACACCGCTTTTCCACCTCTTGCTATTGCTACGCGCGGGATACAAAGCAGCTTGCTGTTTTGCATCCCGCGTTTTGTTATAAAATGGCAAAGTGCCATATAGCCCATTTGTACTAGCGCGCATTCTTATGCGCTTTTCCTCTTTTTATTTTGTAACCAATATGATACAATTATATTGCAAAGGCCAAACCTGCTTTCTATAAAAGGCCTGTTTGCGTAAAAAACGCATCGTAAACGCGCAGGCCATGCCTTGTGCCGCAGCGCCACGCATTCAGCAAGACACTGGGGCACAGCTTCCAAGAAAGGAATACGATTTTTTATGAATTACATAATTTTAACCGATTCTACCACCGATTTATCGCCCGCGCTTGTAAAGGAAATGGACGTTGTGGTTTTGCCGATGGTTTTTACCATTGATGGCGCAAGCTACCGTAATGACCCCGAGGAAAGCCAGTTGAGCTGCAAGGCATTTTACGATTTGCTGCGCGAGGAAAAAACCGCTACCACCAGCCAAATCACTGTGGCAGAATTTGAATCGGCGGTTAAGCCATATTTGCAAGACGGCGTGGATGTTTTATATCTCGCCTTTTCGTCTGGGCTTTCGGGCACATACAATTCTGCGCGCCTTGCGTTTGAATCCCTGCGCGAAAAATATCCCGAACGCAAATTGCTTTGTGTGGACACGTTGGCCGCCAGCATGGGCGAGGGGCTTTTGGTATATTACGCCGCCATGCAGCGCAAGGCCGGCAAAAGCATCGACGCGGTTGCCGCGTGGGTGCGCGAAAACCGCCTGCGCTTATGCCACTGGTTTACCGTGGATGATTTGCATCATTTAAAACGCGGCGGGCGCGTGTCGGGCGCAGCGGCGCTGGTGGGCACCATGCTTGGCATCAAGCCTGTTTTGCACGTGGATGACGAGGGGCATTTAACCCCGATGGAAAAGGTGCGCGGGCGCAAAGCAAGCCTTGACGCATTGTGCAATCATATGCAGGATACCTGTGAAAACCCAAGCGAGCAAACCGTTTTTATCAGCCACGGCGATTGCCTTGCCGACGGTAAATATGTGGCAGACGAAGTAAAGCGCCGCTTTGGCGTTAAAAAGGTGTATATCAACAGCATCGGCCCCGTTATCGGCAGCCATTCTGGCCCTGGCACCATCGCGCTTTTCTTTTTGGGCAGCAAGCGATAAGCTTTGCCCCGCCGTTTCTTTATATAACGCAAAAGGAGGCTGCCTATGCAGCCTCCTTTTCTATTTGCTTTTTGCATCGCTTGCCTGTTAAAAGCACCTTTTTATACGGGTGTGCTTTGCTCCAAAAGTGCTTCTTTCACCTCTAAAATGCTGCGCGCCGACATCGAAAGCGTATGGATGCCAAACTGCACATATTCGGCAGCGGTTGCAGGGTCAGCCGCGCTTTCGCCGCACACGCTGACGGGGATGCCCGCAATCTGTGCGCACGACACCGCCATGCGCATCAATTTGCGCACAGGCTGCGAATGGGTGGGATAATACGCTTCCACAAGCGGATTCACGCGGTCCACCGCGTGGGTATACTGCACAAGGTCGTTGGTGCCGATGCTAAAAAACGCGGCGTGCTGCGCCAGCTCGTGCGCCATTAGTGCGGCGGCAGGCGTTTCAATCATAATGCCCATCGGCACGTTTTCATTAAACAAAATGCCGCGCGCGCGCAAATTTTGTTTCACAGTTTCCACCACTTCCAGCGCGGCAAATAAATCCTCGGGCGTTGTTACCATGGGAAACATGATGCGCAAATCGCCTTTTGCGCCCGCGCGCAAAAGCGCCGCAAGCTGCGCCGAAAAAATGTCCTTTCGCGCAAGCGAAAACCGCAGGCCGCGCAAGCCCAGCGCAGGGTTTGGCTCGCTTTGCGAGGTAAGGCCCTCCACTTCCTTGTCTGCGCCGATATCAAAGGTGCGCACGGTTAACGGGCGCTTGCCCGCAGCCGCAAGGCAGGAAACATAAAAGAAATATTGCTCCTCCTCGCTTGGCACGCGCCCGCCCATCAAAATAAATTCGCTGCGCAAAAGGCCTATTCCCTCTGCGCCCGCCTCCACCGCCTTTTCGATATCCTCTGGCGAAGAGCAATTGGCATATAAGTTCACGCGTGTTCCGTTTTGTGTAACGCAAGGCACGTCGCGCAAACGCTCCAGCATACCTTTGCGCCGATTGGCCAAATGCATCGTATGCAAAAACCGTGTTTTGATGGCTTCATCCGGCTCGATAAACAGTTCCCCGCGCGTGCCGTCCAGCGCCGCCGAAAGGCCGTCGCAATCGCGCAGGGCTTCCTCGCCCGCCATCACAATAGCCGGAATGCCCATTGTGCGCGCAATAATGGCCGCATGCCCCTGTGCCGAGCCGTGGCTTGTTACAAAGCCCAAAATCATGCCTCTATCAACAGACACAATGTCGCTTGGGAAAATCTCGTCTGCCACCACAATGGCAGGGCTGCGCAGCTCCAGCTGCTCGCGCGGGCGGCCATCTAAGATATTCACCACGCGGCGGCACGCATCAATGATATCGCTTGCGCGCTCGCGCAGATAGGCATCTTCAATGCTGCGAATGCGCGCGGCATAGATATCGGCTGCGCGTTCCACTGCGGCCGCGCCACCCGCGCCCGCCTCAATATAAGCCACAATTTCGCCAATTAGGCCCGCATCCTCCAGCATCACATGCTGAAACACCAAAATGTCTTTTTCTTCGTCTGTTGCCTTTTCGCACAAGGCCGAAAGCTCGTCGCGCGCAAGAATCATGGCCGCTTCAAACAGCGCCAGTTCGCGGCGCGGGTCAAGCACTACGCGGTTTAAGCCCGAATAGCTGCGGTTGATATGCTTAATAATGCCCATCGCAAGCCCGCCGGAAGCGCCGGTGCCCGTGATAAACCGCATACAATCACCCTTTCTTTTTCTTGTGCGTTCCATGCGCCGCAATCGGCAGTGCCAAATATTTTTATATGCCGCGGTCAGTTGGCCGCGCTGGCTCTTGGCCGCGCTGGCACATGCCGTTTTAATCAGCTGCTATAGCGGTTCATCGCCGTTTCGCATTCGTCCTGTATCATGTATTCCAGCGCGCCTTTGATATCGTCAAAGCGCGCGGCAATGGCCTTGTTTTCCGCGTCTGTAAAGCGCGATAGCACCCAATCGGCAAGGTCATATTCGGGATTGGGCTTTTCGCCCACGCCAATTTTAATGCGCAAAAAATCATCGCCAACATGTGCAATCAAGCTTTTTAGGCCGTTATGCCCACCCGCCGAGCCGTTTCGGCGGATGCGTAAGCGCCCGGGCACAAGCGAGATATCGTCATACAGCACAATAATATGCTTTGCATCCAGCTTGTAAAAATCGGCCGCCTTGCGCACGGCCTCGCCCGAAAGGTTCATAAAGGTTTGCGGCTTTATCAAAAGCAGCTTTTTCCCGTTTACTGTGCCGGTGCCATATAAAGCGTCAAACTTAATCTTATTCACGGTAATGCCAAACGTCTTTGCGCAAAAATCGAGTGCGCAAAACCCGATATTATGGCGCGTGCCCTCGTATTTTTTGCCCGGATTTCCGAGGCCGACTATCATATAATCTACTGTACTTTGCGTTTTAAAAATCATCTTACAATCCATTTCTTTTGCAAATTTACAGCATGACGCGCATGCTGTATGGGGCCTTGCCAAACGCACAAAGCTTGCATGTGCAAGGCACAAACCTGGCGTGAAAATTTATTTTTCGCGCTAAATGCTTTTATATACCATTAAACAAAAAGCGACGACACAGGCTTGTCGCTATATATGCGGGCAATGGCCTCGGCCAGCACGGGCGCCACTGTCAGCGTTTTGATGCGTGCAATCTGCTTTTCTCTGGGCAAGCAGATGGTGTCCAGCACAATCACTTCATCCAGCACGCTGTTTTCGATGCGCGCAATGGCAGGCCCCGAAAGCACGGCATGCGTTGCGCAGGCCACCACGCTTTTTGCGCCGCGCTCTTTCACTGCCGCCGCCGCATTGCACAGCGTGCCCGCCGTATCAATCATATCATCCACAATCAGCACATTGCGCCCTTGCACATCGCCGATAATGTTCATAATTTCCGACACATTCGCTTTTGGGCGGCGCTTGTCCACAATGGCAAGCGGCACGTCTAGGCGCTCGGCAAAGGTGCGCGCGCGGGACA
>JAGPHI010000133.1 GCA_018055565.1 Oscillospiraceae bacterium
ATGCCAATGATAAACATGCCCGCCCACATCAAGTCCACAAGGCTCCATGCAATCATATCCGAAAGGCGCGTAACATCGCTGACCATGCGCGCCATCAGCCAGCCCACTGAGGTGGTATCAAAAAAGCTGAACGAAAGCTGCTGCAACTTGGCAAAGGCCTCTTGGCGGATATCGTAAGCGATGTGCATTTCTAAATGCGATGCGCCATACACAAACAAAAACACACACGCACCCTGCACAATGACCGCCAGCGCATATACGGCGGCAAAGGCCCATATGCCCTCGGTGCGTCCGGGTGTAACAAACACATTGATGGCATAGCGCGTAAGCTGCGGGTATAAAAGGTCGATGCCCGCCACCACCATTAAAATGAACGCAGTAAAGGCCACAAAGCCTTTATGGCGCAGTGCATACGCGCAAAGGCGCTTCCATAGGTTAAAATTAATTTTTGTGTCTTGCACTTCTTTTTCATCGGTAAACGATTGCATTACACCGCACCGCCTTTCTCGCTTGTATGTAGATTTTGTGCGCTGTGCAACGCTTCTTGCGGCAGCTCGCCCTGCAATTCACACACACGGCGATACAGCCCCTCTTTTTGCAAAAGCGCCGCATGCGTGCCGTTTTCCACCAAACGCCCCTTGTCCAGCACTAAAATAAAATCTGCATTTTTTAATGTGGAAATGCGATGGCTGATTAAAAACATTGTGCCGTGGCTGCGCTGTAAAAGCGCCGTGCGAATGGCGGTATCCGTTTCGGCATCCACCGCGCTTAATGAATCATCAAAAATCAGCACAGGCGTGTTTTGTAAAAGCATGCGCGCAATGGCCACGCGCTGCTTTTGCCCGCCCGAAAGCGTAACGCCGCGCTCGCCCACCACGGTGTCGTAGCCATTTTCAAAGCCCGCAATTACCTCGTGCACACAGGCCACGCGCGCCACATCGTGAATTTCGGCCTCCTCGGCATCAGGCCGCGCAATAGCAATGTTTTCGCCCACCGTGCGGCTGTATAAAAACGGCTCTTGCAAAACGATGCCGATATGGCTGCGCAGATGATGCCGCTCGATATCGTTTATCGGCACGCCCGACACCAGCACTTTGCCGCTTGTGGCAAGGTGCAGCCGCTGCAAAAGCTGCACAAGGCTGGTTTTGCCAGAGCCCGTCGAGCCTAAAATGCCCACCGTTTGCCCTGGTTTTACCGCAAAGCTTACGTCGTTTAACACGCACACGCCGTCGCCGTAATCAAACGATACATTTTCAAAGGCGATTTCGCCTGTAATTTCGGGCGTAAGTGCTTTGCCCGGCTCTTGTTCTGCCGGATGCGCCAAGATGTCCTCTAGGCGCTTAAGGGATACATCCGCCTTGCCAAGATCCGCCAAAATGCGCCCCAGCTGGCGCATCGGAAAGGTAAGCATGGACGTATAGGTGGTAAACAAAAGCACATTCCCCACGCTAAAACGCCCGCTTGCCGCATATAAAACGCCCGCCACCAGCGTGATGCCAATTTGCAGATAGCCCAGCGTGTCTGAAAGCCCCCAGTAGATGCCCAAGCGCAAATTAAGCTTATTCACCGCCGCACGATAACGGTTATTGCAGGCGGTAAATTTGTCCAGCTCTGTCTTTTCCTGCGCAAAGGCGCGCACCACGCGCACCCCTGTTAAATTTTCCTGTATCGTGGTGGATAGCGCCCCTTCCGCCTCATCCATCACTTGAAACTGCTTTTGCACCGCGTGAAAATAAATAAAGCTGAACACAAAAATCACGGGCAAAAGGCAAACGGACACCGCCGTCATCAAAGGGCTGATGGGCAGCATCACCGCGATGGCCACTGCGGCCATTGCCAGCGTGCGCACAATTTCCAGCGCCTGCATTTGCACAAAACGGCGCACGGTATCCACATCACTTGTGCAGCGCTGCACAAGATCGCCTGTTTGGCTGTGGGTATAATAGCTGCATTCCACAGCCTGTAAATGTGTGTACAGCTTATCGCGCAGGCGCTGGGCCATCCCTTCGCCTGCCTTTGCAATGCAAGCGCCGCGCCAATATGCACAAAGCGAGGTAAACACCGTGGTAAGCACCACCAGCCCCGCCATCAACAAAAGCGTTGTTCGCACGTTGCCATGCGGCAATAAATTGAATACTCTTTGTATAATTGCGGGCAAATGATACGGTTTGCTATCTAGCACAGAATCCACTGTAAACGTAATAATCAGCGGTGTTATGTAAGAAAGCGCGGTTGCCATCACAGCCGCCATCGCGCCAAACAACACATAGCGTTTTAAGCCGTGAAACAGCGTTGCCAGCAGTTTTTTGCGAAAGCCCCGTGGAGTGAGTAATGGATTCATCGGTCAATACCTCGGTTTCTAATTGTTGGGCGGTGTTTATGCGTGCCATTTGCTTGGGGATTTGCGTGCGACATTTATACGCAGATTTATGCGTACGCCATTCGTAGGGGCGGATTCTATATCCGCCCGTGATGGCCGCACCGCATCGCGCACAACGTGTTAAAACGCACATGCGCCATACCGATACATGGGTTTTGTTTTGCGGGCGGATATAGAATCCGCCCCTACATTACGGGGGAGGCTATTTGCGAAAAAATGGTACCGCCCGTGATGTGCCGCCCCACACATTGCGTGTGGGTGATTTTGCGGCGCAAATATCATCCGCCCGTGATGGCCCCACCGCATCGTGCGCAACGCGTAAAAAAACCGAGAATCCTTGCGTGCAGCGCACACAGGGATTCTCGGTAAATACTTGCATTACAGCAGCCAAAGGCCGCAAAAACAAGAATTAGTTCAGAATCGCTTTTTCGGTTTCGGGGTCGAAGAGGTGAATCTTCTTCATGTTCAGGCCCACTTTGATTTCCTTGCCCGCTTTGGCAGTTGTGCCCGGATTGACACGCGCGGTAAAGCGGTTGCCCTTGTACATCAAGTACAGATATACTTCAGAGCCCATCAACTCGGTAACTTCAACCGCAGTTGTGATGGTGGAATTTGCATGTGCAGCCAAGAACTCATCGTCGTCTTTGATGTCCTCGGGGCGGATTCCGGCCTTAACGGCCTTGCCCACATAGGTTTCCAGCTCCGGTGTAACCTTTGCCGAATCAATGGCCAGCTTGTCGCCGCCGAGGTCAATAGCATAGTTAGCGCCGTCTTTTACCAGTGTGGCATCCACAATATTCATTTGCGGGCTGCCGATAAAGCCGCCAACAAACATATTGCAAGGATAGTCATACAGGTTTTGCGGTGTATCCACCTGCTGCACAAGGCCGTCCTTCATAACCACGATGCGGTCGCCCATCGTCATGGCTTCGGTTTGGTCATGTGTAACATATACGAACGTGGTGCCTAATCTCTGATGCAGCTTGATAATCTCGGTGCGCATCGAGGTACGCAGCTTGGCATCAAGGTTGGACAGCGGCTCGTCAAGCAAGAACACGGCCGGGTCACGCACCATAGCACGGCCTAAGGCAACGCGCTGGCGCTGGCCGCCGGACAATGCCTTCGGCTTACGATCAAGCAGATGCTCGATATCCAAAACGCGGGCGGCTTCGCGCACGCGCTTGTCGATTTCTTCTTTCGGGGTTTTGCGCAGCTCAAGGCCGAAAGCCATGTTCTTGTACACCGTCATATGCGGGTACAGCGCGTAGTTTTGGAACACCATCGCGATGTCGCGATCTTTCGGGGGAACGTCGTTTACAAGGCGGTCGCCAATGTATAATTCGCCCTTCGAAATTTCCTCAAGGCCGGCGATCATGCGCAGGGTGGTGGATTTGCCGCAGCCCGACGGGCCTACGAGCACGATAAACTCTTTATCCTCGATTTCCAAATTGAAATCAGAAACGGCGGTTACGTTGCCGGAATAGATTTTGTAAATGTTTTTTAAGCTAATGCTTGCCATTATAAAACCCTCCTGTTTTCTTATTATTTAACGCAGCGTTTTGCAAAACTTGACGCAGCGCTATTTCTTATCTATAATAATAACAGACTATTATTCAGTTTAAAATAGTAAAATATTGATGTGTGGTGGAGAATATTGATATTTGACGCATCCTCCGTGTGCCAATGCCTATATTGCCGCGAAGAAACGGCGCACAATAGCGTGCTTTTGCAAAGCGCGCCGCTTTGCGTTGTGCTGGTGTCGAGTGGCACGGCGCGGTGCTGCGGCGCCGAGCATACGGCCAGCGGCAAAGCCTTTGTGCGCGCAAAAGCGGGCAGCGTGGTGCTGGCTGCCGGCGGCATGGAGGTGCATCCGCTTGAAGGTTGCCATTTTATCGCGGCAGGGCTTGCGGGCACCGCCGCACAAAGCGCCGCGCAAAACATAGGCGCGCTGCTTTTATCTGATGGCGGCGCGTGCCCGCAAGCGCCGCAGCTTTTGGCATCTCTTTTACATGTGCCGCTGCATCATGCGTCTGCCGCGCACGAGGCAT
>JAGPHI010000135.1 GCA_018055565.1 Oscillospiraceae bacterium
GCGTTTAACCGTGCATTTCGCGGGGCTTTGTGCTGTGGCTTTCGCCACAATTTTATGAAAACGTTGGTGTTAAGCTTACGTCATAGCGTTTTGCGAAAGGCATTGCCAAAGTTTTGCAGAAATGTATGGCAACGCATTGCACTAAAGGCTTTTTGCAAGTGCTTTTAAATAATCGCGAAAGGCAGGGCCAATTTCGCTGTGTAAAAGCGCAGTTTCCACCTGCGCTTGCATAATGCCCAGCTTGTTGCCCATGTCATAGCGTTTGCCGGTAAAATCCACACCTGTCATGCCGCCTTTGCGCGCCAATACGGCCATTGCATCGGTAAGCTGTATTTCGCCGCCGGCACCGGGCTTTGTGTTTTCCAAAATATCGTAGATTTCGGGCGTTAATAAGCAGCGCCCCAATATTGAAAACAGGCTAAATTCCTGCCCGGGCGCGGGCTTTTCAATCATATCTGTGATATCATAGCAATTGCCCGCAAGCGGCGAAAGCTGCATAGAAGAATATTTCACAATATCCTCGCGCAAAACCTCTTTGATGCCAACGGCGCATTTGCCATAGGTTTCATACGCGCGGCAAAGCTGTGCGGCCACAGGGTCTTTGCCCATAATCACGTCATCACCATACAGCACCACAAATGGCTCGTTTGCGGTAAATGGGCGCGCTTTTAAAATGGCGTGGCCAAGCCCCTTTGTTTCTTTTTGACGCAAAAAAAAGATGTCGGCCAAATTGGCAATGCCGAGGCTTTCGGCTAAAGCCGCTTCCTTGCCGGGCTTTGCCAGCGCCGTTTCCAGTTCGGGCGCGCGGTCAAAATGGTCCTCCATAATGCCCTTGCCGCGCCCTGTGATAATTAAAATTTCTTCAATGCCCGCGTTTACAGCCTCTTCCACGATATATTGTATCGCGGGCTTATCCACAATGGGCAGCATCTCTTTTGGCATCGCCTTTGTGGCGGGCAATACGCGTGTGCCAAGCCCAGCCGCAGGGATAACCGCTTTACGAATCTTGTTCACGTTCATCTGCTCCGTTCTGTACGATAGTTCATTTTATAGTAAGCCGAGCGCCATTAGTAAATCGGATCCCGCAAAATACATAAACGCAAAGGAAAGGATGCTCAGCAGCATAATCAGGCACACCACACCCACCACGCTGGGCCCTGCCGTGCGGCTGAGCACCTCGCGATATTTTTCGTCTGAGGGTGCGCGTTTGCGCATGGCGCGTAGGCGCTTGCCGGCATGATTGCGGAATAAATAAATGGCATACACGCCCCACGCAATCTTTAGCGCATAATATAAAAGCATGGCAATATAGTTTAAAAACCGCAAAGCAGGCTCGCTAAAGCCCGCTGCAAAGGCAAAGCCCGCTTCTTGCGAAAGGGTTAAAAACGACGGAATTTGCAGCACAACAGCACTTGCCACTGCCGCAACGCCCCAAAGCCACATGCGCCGAAAAAAGAAATAAATGGGCGGAAATAAAAACGCGCTCCAGCAAATGGCTGTTTTGCGCTTTTGCATATCCATATGCTTAAATTGATAAAAATAATAGGGTGTGGAAGTGCCGATATATTCGTTCCAATCGCCCGCCGGCACACCGTCAATCTCCTCGCTTGGGCTTACCACAGGCATGCCCAAATACGCGGGCGGCGCGTCTGGCACAATGTTTTGCTGCATGGGCTTTGTGCCCGCATGCAGCGGCTGGCCGCAATTTTCGCAAAAGATATTTTCGCTGCTGTTTTTTGTTTTACATTCGTTGCAAGTCAGCGTGTCATCGTGCGCGCCCTTTGGCTTTGCAAATTCATAGCCGTGCGCGTGTTTATCGGCATGCACACATGCTCCCTTTTCGGCATAACATGCACGATGATAAGGCGTGCCGCATTCGGGGCACACCACAATATCGTCGTTTTCCGTAAGTGGCTTTTCACATACGCTGCAATTGCAGCCCTTATAATTGAACATTCAGGTCCTCCGTGATGATGCGATTTTCGCAGCCAAACGCAGTGCGCAGGCTCCGATATTCACTATTTTAACCGATTTTGGTAAAAAATGCAAAGCTTTCTTGTGAAAAGGCTTGTGCGCGTGCAAAAGTATTCTCTTTACACTTTCTTTTGTACATATTATAATAGTATTTACGCGGCATGCTGCATGCGCCCCGCGCCTATGGCAGGCTATAGCAAGATGTACAAGGCTTGTTACGGCTTTCTTTACGATTATACTTGATAAATAAGGCAAAACTATGAATGAAAATTAAATGTGAGGTAACAATGCTAATCATCGATGATATAAAGCGCCGCTTAAACGATATCCGCCCCGAAGTGCTGGATTTAGCGGATGCGCTGTCCATTGAAGGCAATAAAAAGCGCCTTGAGGAATTAGAGCTCACCAGCGCTTCACCAGAATTTTATCAGGATGCGGCAAATTCGGGCGTGATTTTTGCGGAAATGGGTGCCATTAAGGATAAGCTGGAGCAATACGAAAAGCTGAAATCCGCTTTTGCCGATGCCGAAACCATGCTGGAGCTATGCGAAGAAGAAAACGATCCCACGCTTTTGCCCGAAGCAGAGGAATGCGTTGCCGCAGTGGAATACAGCGTAAACGAATTGCGCTTGGCCACGCTGTTAACCGGAGAATACGATAAAAACAACGCAATTCTGTCGTTTCATGCGGGCGCGGGCGGCACCGAGGCGCAGGATTGGGTGGAGATGCTGTATCGCATGTACACGCGCTTTTCTGCGCGGCACGGCTTTACCGTTAAAGTGCTGGATTATCTTGACGGCGACGAAGCGGGCATCAAAAGCGTGTCCGTTTTAATTGAGGGGCACAATGCCTATGGCTTTTTGCGCAGCGAAAACGGCGTGCATCGCCTCGTGCGCATTTCGCCGTTTGATTCCTCAGGCCGCCGCCATACCAGCTTTGCCTCGCTGGAGGTAATGCCAGAGCTTGATGATACCATCACGGTAGACATCCGCCCAGAGGATGTGGATATGGAGGTTTTTCGCTCATCGGGTGCGGGCGGGCAGCATATCAATAAAACCTCCAGCGCCGTGCGTTTGATTCACAAGCCCACTGGCATTGTGGTGTCTTGCCAAAACGAGCGCAGCCAGTTTCAAAACCGCGATATGTGCATGAAAATGCTTGCCGCAAAGCTGTATCAAATTAAAGAGCGCGAACATCTTGAAAAAATATCCGACATCAAGGGCCTGCAAAAGGATATCGCGTGGGGCAGCCAAATTCGCAGTTATGTGTTTATGCCATACACGCTGGTAAAAGATCATCGCACGTCGTTTGAAAGCGGCAATGTAGACGCGGTGATGGACGGCGAGCTGGACGGCTTTATCAATGCATTTTTAAAATCCGCCAGCAAAATCGACGAATAAATAGCAAATAGAAGTCAGAAAATAGTGATAAGAGGCCAGAAGTTAGAATTGGGATGCGGAAATTCTAACTTTTGGCCTCTATTTTTCTGCCTTTCAGCCTCTAATCTCTAACCTCTAACCTCTGGCCTCTTACTTCTATAAAGCTATAAATATTCGCTTTCGCGCCGTGGGATAAAGCGCCCGCGTTTGTCGTTTATCAGCTTTTTGTTTTCGCAGCACAGCGTGCTTGCCAAAAACACAGCCTGTATGCTGCCCGACACGCAAAGCCCTTCAAACGGCGTGTAATCCACATTTTGCATCATATCTGCGGCACGTATGGTCATGGGCGCGTTGGGGTTGTAAATCACGATATCCGCGTCCTTTCCAATCGCCAGCGAGCCTTTGCGGTGGTACAGGCCAAATAGGCGCGCCGCGTTGGTAGAAAGCAGCTTTGCCAGCTCGGTGTAGGGCACGCCGCGCTTTTTGCCCTCAGAAAGCATAATCGCAGCGCGATGCTCAATACCGGGCATGCCGTTTGGAATTTTGCTAAAATCCTCTTCGCCCAGCGTTTTCTGCCCTTTAAAATTGAACGAGCAATGATCCGTAGAAATGCTGTTGATTTCGCCTGCAATTAGCGCCTGCCAAAGTGCGTTCACATCGGCCTGCGCGCGCAGCGGGGGCGAGCACACATATTTTGCACCCTCAAAGCCCGCCGCAAGATAGCGGCTTTCATCCAGCATAAAATATTGCGGGCATCCCTCCAGATACACCGTTTGCCCCTGCATTCTGGCACGCCGCGCTTCTTGTAATCCGGCGGCGGTGCTTAAATGCACCACATGCACGGGCGCATTTGCGGCGCGCCCAATTGCGCAAAATCGTGCTACGGCCTCGGCCTCTACATAATCCGGCCGCGATAACGGGTGCGCAGCAGGCGAGTAATGCCCCTCGGATAGTTCTTTTTGAACAAGTGCGTTCACAAGGTCGCCGTTTTCGCAATGCACACCCACAATGCCGTGATTTTCGTGCACACAGCGCAGCACCGCATAAATTTCGCTGTCACGCA
>JAGPHI010000136.1 GCA_018055565.1 Oscillospiraceae bacterium
GTCGGAGTCAAACGCGCTATCCAACTGCGCTACGGGCGCTTATATATAAAAACTGCAATTTCTTACAGTAGTCAACTTTTAAAAAATGGTATAATGGCCACAATGTGGTCATTATACCATTTTACAGCGGATTGCACAAGCGGTTGCGCTTTGATAATTTAGCGTTTTTGCTGTAATTATTTTGTCGCTACACTTTGATAATTTTACGCAAGGGCTTCATGACAGCGGCGCAAAGCACGGCGGCCAGTGCGGCTTCGCCAAGCCCGCCAACAAGCGTGGTGCTCCAAACCAATATGCCAAAAGCGCCCTCTACGCTCTCGCGGCAGAACAGATAAATTAAACCCACAAAAAACACCGTGTTTACAAGGCTGCACACAGCGCCCGATAATGCGTAGATGGAATAGCGCTCCTTGCGCGCCAAAAGCCGCCCAAAAAGCGCGGCGGCAACGCCCACTAAAATGCGCGGCACGATGCAGATAACGGCCGTTACAAATGGGCTGTAGGCCAGCAAAAGCTGCCCCAGCGCCTCGGCGGGCGCTTTTAGTAAGCTGGTAACGCCAAAGGTGAGGCCCAAAATAATGCCTGCGGGCATGCCCAGCAGCGCGCCGCCCATCACAACCGGCAGCACCATAATGGTAAGCGATAAGCCAATTACGGGGATATATACATAGCCAAGTGGCGTTGCGGCAAGCAAAATCGTTACAGCCATAAACAGCGCAATGCGCACCATCTGCTTTGTTTGATTGTTTTTCATTTATAAAATCCTCCGTTACATGATAAAATCGTTTGATAAAGCGCTTGCATTATAACAAAATGCATAGTAAATTGCAAGCGCGTTTGTTGTGAAAGGGGCATGCTATTGTTGCAAAGCGATGCGTCAGTTTGCCCGCTATGTGCGCGGCAAACGATGCGCGCCGCTAATTTGCGCGCGCAAAAACGGCGCTGTGCTTTACAAAAGCGCCGTTTCGTGCTATTCTTTAAAGGATTGAGACTATATGGAGTAAAGGATTTGTTATAATCATGTTGACTGTCAGCGATATCAGCCTGCAATTTGCGGGCGCAACCTTATATAAGCATGTGGATTTGAAATTCACGCCCGGCAACTGCTATGGTATTATTGGCGCAAACGGCGCTGGAAAATCCACCCTTTTGCGCATTTTATCAGGCGAGCTGGAGCCATCAAGCGGCACAGTGTCGATGGCCGCAACCGACCGAATGACCGTGCTGGAGCAAGACCATTTTAAATACGACGCCTACACCGTGATGGACACGGTTATCATGGGCAACCGCCGCCTGTATGAGATTATGCAGGAGAAAGACGCTTTGTATGCAAAGCCCGATTTTTCTGAAGAGGACGGCGTGAAAGCGGCGGACCTTGAAGGCGAATTTGCGGAGCTGGGCGGCTGGGAGGCCGAAACAGAGGCCGATCAGCTTTTAAACGGCCTGGGCCTTGCGATGGAGCTGCACACTGCCGGCATGGACACGCTGGACGGGCGGCAAAAGGTGAAGGTGCTTTTGGCGCAGGCGCTGTTTGGGCAGCCCTCTATCATCCTTTTGGACGAGCCTACAAACGGCCTTGACATTGAAAGCATCGACTGGCTGGAGGAGTTTTTGATCGATTGCCCGGCCACGATTTTAGTGGTGAGCCATGACCGCCATTTTTTAAACGCGGTGTGCACGCATATTGTGGATATCGATTATAATAAGGTGCGCATGTATATCGGCAACTACGATTTTTGGTATGAATCGAGCCGCATGATGCAGCAATTGATTCGCAACCAAAACAAGAAAAAAGAAGACCAAATTAAAGATTTGCAGGCGTTTATTCAGCGATTTTCTGCCAATAAATCAAAATCGAAGCAGGCCACCAGCCGCAAAAAAATGCTGGATAATATCGCGCTGGAAGAAATGCCTGCCTCTAGCCGTAAATATCCGTTTGTGGGCTTTTCGCCCGAGCGCGAGGCCGGCAAGGATATCCTGTTTGTAGAGGGCATCAGCAAAACCGTGGACGGCGCAAAGGTGCTGGACAAGGTGTCGTTTATCGTGAATAAAACGGATAAAATTGCGTTTGTGGGCGATAACGAAGTGGGGCAGACAACGCTGTTTAAAATCCTTGCGGGCGAGATGGAGCCTGATGAGGGCAGCATTAAATGGGGCATATCCACCACGCAAAGCTTTTTCCCTAAGGACAATACGGCCTTTTTTGAGGAATTTGACGGCGATTTAATTGAATGGCTGCGCCAATATTCCGAGGACACCACCGAAACCTATTTGCGCGGATTTTTGGGGCGCATGCTGTTTTCGGGCGATGATGTGTATAAGCCCGCAAAGGTGCTTTCGGGTGGCGAAAAGGTGCGCTGCATGCTCTCGCGCATGATGCTGACGCACGCAAATGTGCTTGTGCTGGATCAGCCCACCAATCATTTGGATTTGGAAAGCATTTCGGCTTTGGCAAGCGGCCTCGGCTCGTATCCGGGCAATGTGCTGTTTTCCTCGCACGATCATCAGTTTATCGACGAGGTTGCAAGCCGTATTATTGAACTGCCTGTCGGTACCGAGGGATGCCTTGACCGTGTGGGCAGCTATGAGGAATTTATTGAATGGAAGAAAACCCGCGCTTAATAAAGCAAACCCAGCAGCCTAGCGCGCATTTGCCCTGTGCTTGCAGCGGCGCGCCATCGTGCAAAGCGCCGTTTGCCCTGCTTTGCGTGCTGAATGCAAAATATGTACACGCTGCGCCCGCGCCATATTGTTTGGCAGCGGGCGTTTCGGCGTTTGCGCCCGACATCTCGGTGGCGGTGTGCGAGGGCACGGTGAACGAGGGGCAAGACGTGGTGCTTGCGCGCTTGCTTGGCCACGAGGCACAGGTGCTAACGTTTTCGTGTTATATTTGGAATATCACTGAAACATTGGCGCTTTGCGCCGCCATCAAAGCGGCAAGGCCGCAAACGGTGCTGGTGCTGGGCGGGCCGGAGGTAAGCTATCGCGCAAAGGATGTGCTTTTGCATAACGCCTGTGTGGATTATATCCTTGCGGGCGAGGGAGAAGAAAGCGTGCCCGCTTTGCTTTCGGCGCTGCAAACGGGGCAAAAGCCCAAAGACATTGCGGGGCTTTGCTGCCGCACAGAAAACGGCGTGCAAATCTCCGCGCCTGCGGTGCTAAAGGGCACGCCGCCCACGCCCTATACAGGCGCATATAAAAACGCAATCGGCGGGCGCATCGCCTATTTAGAAACCAACCGCGGCTGCCCATATGCGTGCGCGTTTTGCCTTTCGGGCGCTTGCGGCGCGCCGCGCTATTTTGCGCTAGACGGCGTGTATGAAAACATTTTGGCATTGGCCAATAGCGGCACGCAAACCATTAAACTGGTGGATCGCACTTTTAATGCCAATGCGCGGCACGCCAATGCCATTTTGCGTTTTATTTTGGCGCATTACGGCAAAGAAATCCCCGATACCGTTTGTTTTCATTTTGAAATTGCGGGCGATATTTTAACACAGGAAATGCTGGATATTTTAAAAAGTGCGCCGCGCGGCGCGTTTCAGCTGGAAATTGGCATTCAAAGCCTGTCGGAAAAAACGCTTTTGGCAGTGCGCCGTAAAACAGACACGGCGCGCCTTTTGCAAAATTTGCGGGCGCTTATTGCCATGCGCAATATGCATATTCATATCGATTTAATTGCCGGCTTGCCACAGGAAGACCTTGCGGGCTTTATAGACGGCTTTAACAGGGCCTATGCGCTGGGCGCGGATATGCTGCAAATGGGGTTTTTAAAGCGCCTTTCGGGCAGCGCAATGGCCAACGAGCCACAGGCCTTTCCGATGCAATGCGCCCCCACGCCGCCATACGAGGTGCAGGAAACACCGTGGCTGTGCGCGGCGGATATCGCGGCGCTGAAAAGCGCCGAGGATGCGCTGGAACGCCTTTATAATAGCGGACGCTTTATAAAAACATTGGAGTATGTATTAAATGCCACGGGGCTAACGCCGTATGCGCTGTTTGCCGCCGTGGGCGCAGCTGCGCCCAAAACCACGTTGGATGCGTATATTGCGCAGATACAAGCGTGCTTTACGGCGCTTGCGGGTGTAAACGTAGCGCTTTTGCGCGACGCGATGGTGGAGGATGTGCTTACGGCCACATCGCTTGGCAAATTGCCCGCGGCCTTGCGCGTGCCGGACGAACGGTTAAAGCAAGCGGTGCGCGCTTTTGCCGAAAACCCACACACGGCGCCGCGCCCTGGCGTAAAGCGCGCAGTGGCACTTTTATACGGGTGCAAAAGTATGGCTTTTGTGGATTACACACAGAAAGATGCGGCCACAGGGCGGTATACTCTTTTCAAAATGCGCATTGACTTTTAGGTGTGTGGATGGTATC
>JAGPHI010000137.1 GCA_018055565.1 Oscillospiraceae bacterium
TCACCAATCAAAACGGTGTTAAAGTAACGCGCGGCGTTATCAAAGCGGGCGTGGCAAAATAGCCGCGCCTGTTTTTCGCGGCAAAGCGCCGCACTGATGCGAAAAAGCGTGTTCGGTGTAAAAATATCGCGAAATTGCCGCTTATGGCAAAACCATTTGTTTAAACAAACGGTTTGCGCCTTCAGCAAAGTGAAAGGAATGGATTTTACAATGGGAAATGTATATCTAATTACTGGTGCGTCCAGCGACGTTGGCATCGCGCTGATACAGCGGCTGTATCAAGACGGTGATATTTTTATTGCGCAAGGCGCGGGCGATTTAAGCGCCCTTGCGCCGCTTTGCACGCAATATAAAGGCGCCATCAAAACCTATGATGTGGATTTAACCGACACCGACGCTTGCGCGCTTTTTATCAAAGACATTGCCGCGCGCTATGCAGCGCCCACGCACATTGTGCATCTGCCCGCGCTGCGCGTTATCAACACCAAATTTAAAAACTTTGACGAAGAGCGCTTTCTTTTAGACATGAATGTGCAGGTGATGAGCGCCGTGCGCATTTGCAAAGCGTTTATGCCTGCAATGGCAAAGGCAAAGCGCGGGCGCGTTTTGTTTATGCTTACAAGCTATCTTTTGGGCGCGCCGCCCAAAAATACGGCCGCATATGTAATGGCCAAAAGCGCGGTGGCTGGCCTTGCCAAAAGCCTTGCCGCCGATTATGCGCAAAGCCATGTCACGGTAAACTGCGTGGCACCCTATATGATGCAAACCAAATTTCTTGCCGACACCAGCGATTTAATTGTCGAGGCAAGCGCCGAGGCAAACCCAATGGGCCGCAACGCGTGTGTAAACGACGTAATCCCTGCAATGGCGTTTTTACTGGGCGAGGAAGCGGGCTTTATCACGGGCGTTACATTGCCCATTACAGGAGGCGCAGCGTTTTGAGCGCATACAGCTTTTCCCTTGCGGGCAAATCCGACAAGGCGCGTATCGTCGCATTTTTAGATGCCAACTGGGGCGAAAAGCATCCGCTGGTGCATTTGGATGACTTTTTTTGCTATTATTACGAAAACGGCGAACGGCTGCAATTTGCCCTTTGCGAGGAAAACGGCGCAATTGTGGCGCTTGCGGGATATATCTTGGCCAACAAAAGCGAAACCCCCGATATTTGGGTATCCATTTGGTGCGCGGCAAAAGGGCAAAACGGCGCGGGGCTAGAGCTGATGTCTGCCCTGCCCGATATGACGCATGCGCGCGTGATGGCCTGCAACAATATACGCGAAAAAACCACCGTGTTTTACACCTTTTTGGGCTATACCGCCGCGCGGCTTTCGCATTTTTATCGCCTTGCCGCGCAAGACACCTACGCCGTGGCGCACATTTCCGATAACACCATTTTGCCGGTGCCAGAGGGCGATGCCTTGCGCCGCATTGAAAGCGCCGCGCAGCTGCAACAAGACTATCTGCCCGATAGCACCCTTTGCCCTTATAAAGACCTTTGGTATTTATCGCGCCGCTATTTTGCCTATCCGCGCCAAAGCTATGCCGTGTGGGCCCGCTATGAAAACGGGCGCGCCGCGCAGCTTTTGGTTACGCGCACGGTAAACGTGAACGGTACAAACGTGCTGCGCATTGTAGATTATATCGGCAATCCCGCAGATTTTTATTTGCTGGGTTTTGGCATAAACAGCCTTATGCAAGCCGAACACGCCGAATATGCCGATTGCTATTGCCACGGCATCAGCGCCCAGTGCATGGCAAAGGCTGGTTTTTGCGAGCGCGCGCGCGACAGCGCCAATATCTTGCCAAACTATCTCTCCCCTGTGCTTTACGAAAACACCGAATATTTCTTTTTCACAACACACGACACCGCGTTTACCATGTTTAAAGCCGATGGCGATCAAGATAGACCCAATATTTTGCTGTAAGTAAAGGCCTTTCTATCGTTTGCGCATAGCACGCAGAAGCCCTGCAATTTGCATGCCGCAAATGGATATCGCGGCGCATCCTTTTCGCATAACGCGCCTCATCCTTTATTTTGGCAAACCGTTTCGGCTAGCACGCACAACCATATCGTTTAGCGTATCGCTTGCTACGATAACACACATAAACAAGCAGGCAGATGTAAACATTCGTTCACACCTGCCTGCTTTTTGTTTGCCAAAAGGCAATTATTTTACAATTTCGCCGTCTTTCGGGCCGCCTGCTGCGTTGGATTCATCGGTGTCGATGTGCATCGCGGTGGCAAATTTATCGCTAACGCGGATAACCACATCGTCAAAAATGGTTTTGCGGCCCTCGCCGCCAAGCGCCACTTTTACAATCTCTTTTTCGCGCACGCCCATTACCTCGGCATCTGCGGGCGTAACATGGATATGGCGCTGCGCGGCGATAACGCCCTCGCTAAGTTCCACAGAGCCAGCAGGCCCCACAAGCTTGCACGGTGCAGAGCCGGCCACATCGCCCGATTCACGCACAGGCGCGATAATGCCGATGCTGCGCGCATCGGTAAGGCTAAGCTCAATTTGCGTTGCAGCGCGCACAGGCCCTAAGATAGACACGTTTGCCAATTCCTTTTTAGGCCCCACAACGGTGATGCGCTCCTCGCAGGCATATTGCCCGGGCTGCGAAAGCTCTTTTTTCGGGGTAAGCTTATACCCTTTGCCAAACAGCACTTCCAAGTCCGCCTCAGACACATGCGCATGACGCGCGGAGGTTTCTACCAAAAATTTCATATCAATTTCCTTCCTTCATATCCGCCATGTTAAAGGCAGCATGCGTCTTTAACAGGTACAACGTTTTATTTCCTTTCTATTTTATCAATATATCGCGCAAACTGCAAGCCCAAACAAAGAAAATTGCACCGCTTTTGCATGATATTTTTTACACAAAGTGACAAAAGTTTCCCCCTGCCGATTGATTTCACAGCAGATTTAGAGTATACTAATGAAAGCTCATATATTTATGAGGCCGTATCAAAACAGACGGCACAAATATCTGCGCAGCACATTGCCATGCAGCACAAGACGGCCGCTTTGCAGCGCCCTCTTGCACGCACAAAGGGCCGCCCGCGGCGCCTCTTTGGCAAATAGGCAGCAGCCGCTATCGGCCGCCGCCAAAATAGGGCTGCGCTCTATTTTGTCATCGGTTTTTCGCACAGTCTCAAATTACAATATTTTATGGAGGTAATACTATGCTGGTAAACGCAAGCGAAATGCTACTGAAGGCTCGCGAGGGGCACTATGCAGTGGGGCAGTTTAACATCAATAATCTCGAATGGACAAAGGCGGTGCTTTTAACCGCACAAGAGCTGAACAGCCCTGTAATTTTGGGTGTTTCTGAGGGCGCGGGCAAATATATGACGGGCTACAAAACCGTTGTTGCCATGACAAAGGCCATGATTGAATCTCTTGGCATCACCGTGCCGGTGGCGCTGCATTTGGATCACGGCAGCTATGACGGCGCAAAAAAATGCATCGAGGCCGGTTTTTCCTCCATCATGTTTGACGGCAGCCATTATCCCATTGCCGAAAATGTAGAAAAAACAAAAGAGCTCGTTGCCCTTGCACACAGCCTCAACCTCTCCATTGAAGCCGAGGTTGGCTCCATTGGCGGCGAAGAAGACGGCGTTGTGGGCGCAGGCGAAGTGGCAGATCCTGCCGAGTGCAGCACCATCGCAAGCCTCGGCATCGATTTCCTTGCTGCCGGCATCGGCAATATCCACGGCAAATATCCCGATAACTGGAAAGGCCTTGATTTCGACGCACTCGCGAAGATTCACGCCGCCACCGATAATATCCCCCTTGTGCTGCACGGCGGCACCGGCATCCCCGACGAAATGATTCAAAAAGCCATTTCGCTTGGCGTGTCGAAAATTAACGTCAACACCGAATGCCAGCTCACCTTTGCCGCCGCCACGCGCGAATACATCGAGGCCGGCAAAGACCAAGAGGGCAAAGGCTTTGACCCGCGCAAGCTTTTGGCTCCCGGCTTTGAAGCCATTAAAGCCACCGTTAAAGAAAAAATGGAATTGTTCGGCTCCGTCGGCAAAGCGTAAAACGCGTTTTCTAAAGCGGGCAAAATGCTTTATCATTATGCGAGCACACGCAATTCTTTTCATATCTGCATCAAAAAGAGCGAACTGTTTTTACATTCAGTTCGCTCTTTTTTTGTTGCAATCATACTTTTGCAAATTGGTGGATTCTATTCCCACTCGCCGTTCGAGATTGTAAACGGGGAATAATATGGTCTAAAAAGGGCTTAAAATGGGGGAGGTTTTCTCTGTATACTCGTGGGTATCGGAATTATTACGAGTTTTTGTTATCATGTTGTTATC
>JAGPHI010000138.1 GCA_018055565.1 Oscillospiraceae bacterium
TGTCATAGGGGTATAAACGCGCCACTTGCCGAATGGAGGCATCGGTTTGCGTGGAAACATAGGTTTTGTAATTATCTACTTCAAATACGGCACGCGTGGCGCACACTACGCGCCAAATTACGATAACGCCAATTTCTATCGGGTTGCCCTCGTGGTCGTTTACCTTTTGCTTTTCGTTGTTCAGCGTGATGGCTTTCAGCGAAATCTTTTTGCTAAGCGTGGGCGTTACTGTAACGCCTTGCACGCTTGTAGATAGGCTTTGCGCTGCGGACACAGTGGGGTTTACCGCTGTGCAAAAGGGGTTAATCCAGTAAAATCCGGGGGTGGACAATGTGCCGTAATAGCTGCCAAACAGCACGTACACGCCCGCTTCATTGGGCTGAATGGTTTTTAAACCGGACAGTAAAATGGGCACGAGCACCCAAAGCACCGCTGCGGAAACTGTACCTGTAATGGGCACAAAGGCTGCGCCATGCGTGTCTAGCGCAATTACCGAAAAAACAAACCATACTACGCTTGCCGCAAGCAGCACAAGGCTGCCAATTAGCACCGTATAGCCGCTGGGCGGCGAAAGCAGCTTTTCCTCGTGATTGTTTTTATTCGTTTCGTTCATATGTATCCGTTCCTTTCATTTGCTTGTGTTTGCCTGATATTTGAATGATATCATTACGATATCAAATTGTCAAGCGAAACATTGGATAATTTTTCAAATTTTTACGGCAGCTTGCAGCAGCGAAAAATAAACGGGCATGCGCGCCGCCTTAGCACGGCAAATGCAAGCACCGCTGTAATTACAGAAAGCGTGTGTCAGATGTAAAAAAACTGTTGACTTATGAGGAAATTTGCGCTATATTGATGTTGGAGAAGTGTAGGAATCACAAAAAACAGCGGTGTTTTTTGTGCGCTTAAAAGGAGGTATTTGCATGGCAATCAATGGCGTGAACAGCCCCGCGCAATATTTTCAGTTCATGAGCAATCTGTCCAGTGTGCAGTCATCCTTGCCTGCGAAGACCGCGTCTTCGGTGGGCGATTTTGTGTTCTCGCAGTTGAGCAAAAACACCCAAAGCTTGCAAAGCTTAATGAATACGCGCGTAAATGCCTATCAAAACAATTTAGATAAATACGCCGCATTTCAAAAGGAATCCAAAAGCTTTATGGCAAATTTTGATGCGGCTACCACGTCGCTAAAATCCTCGGCCTCGGCGCTGCGCGATTTTGCGCGGCAAACAACCAGCACGATGCAAATCGGCAGCACGGATTCTTCGGTGCTTTCGGTTAAAAGCGGCAGCTTAAAAGCGGGGCAATCTGTGGATATCAATGTGCAAAAGCTGGCCAGCGCACAAACGAGCAAATCGGCTTCGTTTACATCGTCTTTGGGATATACGCTTGGCGGCAGCTCTAAAATGCAAATTACCGCAAAGGGCAAAACAAGCACGCTTTCGTTTAATATGGCAAATGCCACGAATAATAAAGACGCGCTCACGCAGATGGCGGGGCAAATTAACAGCGCAAAGCTGGGCGTTGTGGCCACGGTGGAAACCAAAAACGGCATGTCGGCGCTTTCGCTGGCGGCTGCGGACACAGGCGCAGAAAATGCGTTTTCGGTGCAGTTTACGGGCAATGCCGAAAAGCTGAACATGCAAACCACCGCTGTGGCAAGCGACGCGGCCTATACAGTGGGCGATAAAGCGTATACCGCCGCTAGCAATACCGTTACGCTGGGCGACACGGGCATCAAGGCCACTTTAAACGGCACGGGCAAAGCCGCTGTGCAAAATGGCACGCAGGATGCGGGCAAACTGCTGGACACGGTGAAAGCCTTTGCAAAGGATTATAATAAAACTGTGCAGTTTTTAAATGCCAATCAAAACAAATCAAACGAAGTGAATAACTTGGCTGCGTCGTACGCAAGCACAAGGTATTCCGCACAGACGCTGGGTAATATCGGCATTACCACAAAGTTTGACGGCCAATTGCAGGTGGACGAGAAAAAGCTTGCTTCTGCAATGGAAAAAAACCCCGAAAACACACGCAAGGTATTGGATAATCTGGCAAAAACCGCATACGATAAAACCGTGCAGGCGAAGAATAATGCACAAAATTTGTATAAAGCACCGGAGCTTAACACGATGGGCGGCGGTGGCGCATATAACGCCTATAAGCAGTTTTACACCAATCCTGCGGCTGCCGCAAATGTGTTAAATTTGTTTTTATAAGCACGCAAAATGAAAAGGGGCGGTATCGATTGGTACAGGCCCCTTTTTTATTTGGGGGCTTAAAAAGAAAGGGGAAAGGCTATGCAGGCGCTTACAGACAGCGAGCACGCGCTAACAAATAATGAGCACGCGTTCATAAACAGCGAGCACGCGATTTTGCCGATTACCACAGCGCCCGCGCCAATGGACGACGCGCCTGTGCTTACAGCGCAAACGGCGCAAAAAGCGCCCGCGCCAATGGACGACGCGCCTGTGCTTACAGCGCAAACAGCGCAAAAAGCGCAAAAAGCGCCCGCGCCAATGGACGATGCGCCTGCGCTTACAGCGCAAACGGCGCAGCAGACTGAAAAAGCGCCCGCGCCAATGGACGACGCGCCTGTGCTTACAGCGCAAACGGCGGCGGTGTTTCGGGTGTGGGAGGGCGTTTTATATGCAAAAGGCGATGTAGACGCTGTGTTTGCAAAGAATGGCATGCACATTTTGCGCCTGTTTTGCCTTGCGGCAAAAGAGGGCCTTGCCGTAGAGTGCGACACGCTTTGCGCGGCGCTTCGTTATGCAGATGCCATATGCGCCTTGCCGCCCTCTACTGTGCGGGATGCATTGCAGGAGATACTTTTAAGCCAAAGCCCCGAGGCACTGGGCCCGTTATTGGCGGCGGGGGCACTTTTGCCGTATGGCATCGGGCAGCCGTGCGCCTGCACAAGCAGCCTTGCGCGCTTGCCATGCACTATGCTGGCGCGCTGGTGGGGCGTTGTGCGCATTACGCGCGCGCACAGCACCGCGCTTTGCGAAAAGCTGTGCTTTCACCCAAGCTTTGCCCAAGATTTGCAAGCGCTTGACACCTTTGCCCAAAGCCCGCCGCCTCAAAACGGTACGCAGCTAAAAATACGGCTTGCTGCCGCCGATTTTAAAGACGAACGCGAGGCAATTGCCGCTGTGGCGGCGATGGACAAGGATTTTGCCGCAGTATTGCCGCTGCACGAGGCGCTTTTGGCCTGCGGCGAGCCATATCGCACCGCGCAGATGGCCATCGGCAAAGCGGCACTTTGCACGCTGGGCTTTGCGGAAAATGCGCAGGCGCAAGTGCTGTGGGAATTGCAGCTGGCGGTAATCCGCGCGCCCGCGCTGAACAATGTGTTTACTTTAACGGCCCTTGCCAAGCATATGCGCAAATTCGTTTAGATTCTCTTACAAAAAAACCGTAAAAATATGTGAAAACGCAGAAAATACGACGCTATTTTGCACAGAATTACCAAAATGACTGAATAATGGCAAATTGTATAAAATTATACTTGTTTTACTGCGTGTTTAAGAGGTATAATATTATAAATCAACAATTTGTATACTTTCTGTGAGGAGAATAGCGTTTGAAGAAAGCCGTATTTGCGCTTGCAATGATAGCGCTTTTTTTTAATATTGCACTGCCTGC
Organism: Oscillospiraceae bacterium; assembly: GCA_018055565.1. GTDB lineage: Bacteria > Bacillota > Clostridia > Oscillospirales > Ruminococcaceae > JAGPHI01. Next base: position 3,646 of record JAGPHI010000138.1, read on the forward strand.
CTTTGCACTAAGCGCGCCGCTGCCCGCTGTTACCGCCCAAAGCTATGCGGTGATGGATGCTGCAACGGGGCAAATTTTGCTGCAAAAAGGCGGCGCGGACAAGCATTTTCCTGCCAGTATAACCAAGATTCTTACGATGGCGCTTGCGCTGGAAAAGTGCGGCGGGGATATGTCCGGGCAGATTACCGTAACGCAAGAGGACGTGCAGCTGGAGCGCGGCTCCTCGCACATTGCTTTGCAAGCGGGCGAGGTGATTAGCCTTGCCGACGCGTTTAATGCCACCGTTTTGATGAGCGCCAACGACGCGGCCAATGCGCTTGCCACCTATACGGCGGGATCTCACGAGGCATTTGCCGCGCTAATGAACGACAAGATTGCGTCGCTTGGCCTTTCGGGCACGCATTTTACCAATGCGCACGGCCTATATAACGAGCAGCATTTTACCACGGCTGCCGATATGGCAAAAATTACGCAGTATGCGCTTTCGGTGCCGGGCTTTCGCGAGCTGTTTGGCGCTGTGAGCTACGAGATGCAGCCCACCAACAAACAAAGCGAGCGCCGCTTATTCGGCACGGATAATGCGATGCTGGTGAACAGCAAATTCACTTACGAGGGCACCATCGGCGGCAAATCCGGCTGGACACAGGAAAGCGGAAACACAATGGTGGAGGCTGTGGAGC
>JAGPHI010000139.1 GCA_018055565.1 Oscillospiraceae bacterium
CAGTAAAAGATAACTTGTTACCAGCCAGTAAATTTGGTTTTGCCCGATGAAATAGGCGCTATAGCTAAAGGATTCTTTAAGCGGGATGGGCTTTTTGTGCGCGAGGCCGTTTTTCATGCAATCAAGCTCCTTTGGCGATAAAATATAGATAAAACCGAAGAGCAAAACGAACTGCTAATACCATGATAACGCGATTCACACACAGCGTCAATCGTTTCACACAGGGAGAAAAATGTTTGTGAGATTTGCGTGTTTTTTACAAGATTTTTTGCGTTTTCGCACAAAAAAACGGCAGGGATATTCCCCTGCCGTTTGGCTATGTGTATAGAAAATGCGTGCCGCAAGCTGGGGCGCATTTATGCGAAACTTTTTAATTGCAGCGGCTTTACGCGCGAAGCAATGTATGCGCCAAGCGCCGTGATAACAATTTCAGGCAGCATGTACGAGCCGTTATAAATAAAGCTATATACAAGGCAAAGCGCATCGCCCGAAAACCCTGCGATTGCCCACGCGCCAATGGAAAAACCCGGTGTTGCAAGAAAGCTGGTGGCTGCTTCAATGCTTTTCCACAGCACAAAGCCGCTGGTAACGTGAAAGGCATATCGCATGAGCAGTACAATCACTGTGCCCAGCACAAGGCCGAGGCTGGTGCTTTTGATGCGTTTGCGAAACATGCCGCCAAGCCCAATAACCGTGTATGGAAAAAGATAATCCAACAAAAACGTGAAGAATGCTGCGGCCAGCGTGGTACCTGCGGGATAAAAACCGCCCGTTAAAATTTGCAAAAAGCTGAATGCAAGGCCCGTTAAAAGCCCCCATTTGATGCCATGCTTATAGCTAACAAGGATGATGGGCAGCATGCTGCAAATGGTGATGCTGCCGCCGTGCGCCCAAATGCCGTCTATTTTAGGAAAAAAGCTGAGCACTGTGGCTACGCTGAGTAGGATGGCACATTCTACCAGAATATGCGTGCGCGTTTGGTTTTTTGAGGACATAGTGTTACCTTCTTTTTCAATGTAACATAAAAACAAAACGCCCGCGGCATCAAAAATGCCACAGGCGCAAATAAGCTTTTATGAGGCAGCTGAACGCCGCCTGCAATAATAAAAACTTCCTACGCCGGCATTATCCGGATCAGGTGAAAGGGACCGTGCGCTACGCGCACATCTCAGCCTTTTACAGCGCCCCTGTTTTTATGTCCGTATTTATTATACGGCAAAAGTGCGATTTGTCAACCGCTGATTATGCCAATGGCAGCGGCGCTTGCAAGTATTTTATGCGGCACTTGCAAACATTTGGCGCGGCACTTGCAAGCATTTTACGCGGCCTTTATTTATAATAAAACCCCGCCAGCTTCATATCGGTGTCATACGAAAGCGTAAACACCACATTGCTGTTTTGATATTTGGCCAGCAGCGCTATCACGGCAAAGCCGTCCTTTGCGCTGACGGCGCTTTTATCAATTTTTTCAAATGCGCCAATTTTTTCTGCCACAGGCGCCCAAATCGCTTCCAGTGCCGCATCGGCCTTTTGCCCATCCTTTTCAAGCGCAGCTTGCATGGTAGCATCCATCGTGGCCGCAGCGTCGGTGTATTTTGCCGCGTTCAGCAGCGCAATAAAGCGTTCGGCTTCGGTTATTACGGTTTCCTCCTGCATGCCCTCGGGCAGCTTTGCACCGCAGGACACCAGCACGCCCACGCAAAGCACGATGCAAACGCAAATGGATAGTAGCTTTTTCATCAAAATCCCCTTTCTAATCTTGCCAAAATAAAGCGGTGTAAGGCTGTATCAAAAAACGATGCGGCTTTGCCATACATAAACTTACTTGCTCGCGGCAAAAGCGTGCATATTGAAAACTGAAAATATTTGATAAAATTACACGTTATTTCGCAAGCTTAACGCCCGTTCTGCATATATCTGCCAGCGTGCACTGTGTGCAATGTGCTGTGCGCGCCGTGCACACCGCGCGCCCGTGCAAAACACAGCGATGGCAAAAATCGGCCGATTCCTCGGGCGGCAGCACTTTAACGAGCGCGCGTTCCACCTTAAGCGGATCGTCGGTGCCCGAAACAAAACCCATGCGATTTGCAATGCGGATGCAATGCGTGTCGGCAACAACGGCGGGCAAGCCATAAATATCACCGCGAATCAAATTGGCGCTTTTGCGCCCAACGCCTGGTAAACGCAACAAAGCGTCCATATCCTTTGGCACCACGCCTCCATATTCGCGCAAGAGCATATTGGCCGCGCCGTAAATGTCGCGCGCCTTGCTTTTGCCGAGGCCGCAGGGCTTAACAATTGCCTCAATGTCTTCAGGGCTGGCGGCGGCCAAGCTTTCAAGCGACGGATAAGCGCTAAAAAGCGACTGGGTAACAATATTTACGCGCGCATCGGTGCATTGCGCAGATAAGCGCACCGCAACCAGCAATTGCCATGCTTCTTGATAGCTAAGCGAACATATGGCATCGGGATAAGCGGCTTTTAATCGCTGCACAATTGTTTTTGTGTCTTGTTTTGTGCGCATACGGTGTGCCCTCCTGTGTGAAATAACTGCTTTGTGGGATTTATTATACACCCGCAAAAAGCCGGATGCAATACAGCCAAAGGGCGTTTTTTTGTGTACCTTTTCCCTTGTAAGATGCGCGTGGATTTTGTATAATATGATTGTTGCATATATTACTATATACTAAATTAAGGGTGGAGAAGCAAGATGTATCAGGAATTACAGGATTCGATTGGTTTTGTAACCAAGTATGACGCCGAGGTAGGCAATGCCATGCGCAGCGAGCTAGAGCGCTTGCAAAGCAATATTGAGCTGATTGCCTCTGAAAATGTGGTTTCCCCTGCTGTTATGGCTGCGATGGGCAGTGTGTTGACCAATAAATATGCCGAGGGCTATCCCGGGCATCGTTATTACGGCGGCTGCCAATGTGTAGACGTGGTAGAAGATATCGCGCGTGCACGTGCGTGCAAGCTGTTTGGTGCCGACCATGCCAACGTGCAGCCGCATTCCGGCGCACAGGCAAATTTGGCCGTGTATTTTGCGCTTTTGAATGTGGGCGACACCATTATGGGTATGGATTTATCGCATGGCGGCCATTTAACACATGGCAGCCCCGTGAATATGAGCGGTAAAAACTATCATTTTGTGTCTTACGGTGTGGATGAGAACGGCTATCTGGATTATGATGCACTGCGCAGCAAAGCGCTGGAATGCAAGCCGAAAATGATTGTGGCGGGGGCTTCTGCCTATGCGCGCACAATTGATTTTGCGCGTATTGCCGACGTGGCAAAGGAAGTGGGCGCGTATTTCATGGTGGATATGGCGCACATTGCAGGCCTTGTGGCCGCTGGGCTGCATCCAAACCCTGTGCCCTATGCCGATGTGGTAACCACCACTACACACAAAACCCTGCGCGGCCCGCGCGGCGGCATGATTTTGTGCAAAGAGGCGTATGCCAAAGCCATTGATAAAGCCATCTTCCCCGGCACGCAGGGCGGGCCGCTGGAACACATTATCGCCGCAAAGGCCGTTTCGTTTGGCGAGGCGCTGCGCCCCGAATTTACAGCCTATCAAAAGCAGATTGTGGCCAATGCAAAAGCGCTGGCAGACGCGCTTTTGGCCGAGGGCTTACATTTGGTGTCGGGCGGCACGGATAATCACTTGATGACGGTGGATTTGCGCGGCACGGGCGTGACGGGCAAGGTGCTGGAAGCGCGGCTGGACGAAGTGAACATCACGGTAAACAAAAACACGGTGCCGCAGGACCCCGAAACCCCGTTTGTTACTTCTGGTGTGCGCATTGGTACACCCGCTGTGACAACGCGCGGCTTTAAAGAAGAAGAAATGCGCGAAATTGCACATTTTATTGCGCAATGCGTATTTGATTTTGACGCTGCCAAAGACAGCGTAAAGCAGGGCGTGGCAGCGCTGGTGGCAAAATTTGCGCTGTATGAATAAAGTTTAACCTTATCGTAACCGATTACGGGGCGCATGCCAAACGTGTGCGCCCCGCTATTTGTATCAGGCTTAAAGGAAAGGACGAAGTAAAATGGCTTTTATCAAATGCCTATTAAAATCCGAGGTTTTGCACGCGTCTGTTAATGTGAACCTGTATTTCCCTTGCGATAGCGCAATCAATGCGGGCAAGGAAATTGCGGGTGTTATCACACTTTTGCATGGCTTTAGCAATTGCGGTGACGACTGGATACAGATGAGCGCCGCTGCGCGGTATGCTGCGGACAATAATCTTGCGCTTGTCGTTCCGGATGCCGCAAATAGCTTTTATAACAACATGGCATACGGCGGCGCTTATTTTACC
>JAGPHI010000140.1 GCA_018055565.1 Oscillospiraceae bacterium
GTATATACAGTGTATATACAGTATATCGGATTTCGATTCGATGAAAGCCAGAGGTGCCTATGCAAATATTGATTAGCAACGCAAGCGACCGCCCCATTTACGACCAAATTGCCATGCAAATTAAAGAGCAAGTGCTGACAGGCGCTTTGCTTGCGGGGGACGCCCTGCCCAGCATGCGGCTTTTGGCAAAGGAACTGCGCATCAGCGTTATCACCACCAAGCGCGCCTATGAGGAGCTTGAGCGCGACGGTTTTATTGAAACCGTGGCGGGCAAGGGCTGCTTTGTTGCGGCCAAAAACACCGAATTTTTGCGCGAAGAGGCGCTGCGCCAAGTGGAAACGGCGCTGACAAACGCGCTGGACACTGCGCGGCGTGCCGGCATTTCGGGCGTTGAGGTGGCATCTATTTTGAATATTTTACTGGAGGAAAGCGTATGAAAAACGCCATCGAAATAAACAATTTATGCAAAAGCTACAGCGATTTTACGCTGGATAATGTTAGCTTTGCAGTGCCCGAGGGCAGCATCATGGGATTTATCGGCGAGAACGGCGCGGGCAAAACAACCACCATTTTATCTATGCTGAACATTATTCAGCCATCGCACGGCGAGGTGCAGATATTGGGGCTTTCGCCGTATCAAGACGCGCTGCGTGTAAATGCGCAAATTGGCGTGGTGATGGAGGATTGCTTTTTTTATGCGGGGCTGCGCGTAAGCGATATTTCGCCCATAATGCGCGGCATTTATCAAAACTGGGATGAACGCGAATTTACCGATATGCTGCGCCGCTTTTCCCTGCCGGAAAAAAAGTTCATTCGAGAGTATTCGCGCGGCATGAAAATGAAATTGCAGCTTGCCGCTGCGCTGGCGCATAAGCCAAAGCTTTTGATTTTAGATGAAGCCACAAGCGGGCTTGACCCTGTGGTGCGCAGTGAAATGCTGGATTTGTTTATGGAATTTATCCAAGACGAGCAGCACTCGATTTTACTATCCAGCCATATCACGGCCGATTTAGAAAAAGTGGCGGATTATATCACCTTTATCCATCAAGGTAAAATTGTGTTTACGCGCAATAAGGACGACATTATGCAAAGCTATGCCGTGGTGAAATGCACAGAAAGCGACCTTGCTGCGCTTGATAAAACGGTGCTGGCAGGCGTGCGCCGTTCGCACTTTGGCTGTGAAGCGCTAATCAATAACCGCCAAGAGGTGCAGCGCCGTTTTCCGCATTTGCTGGTGGACAGCGTGTCGCTGGATGATATTATGACCTTTATTGCAAAGGAGGGCTGCACATGCTAGCCTTGATTAAAAAGGACCTTTTTTCCGTGCGCTCGTATTTTTTTAAGCAGTATGCGATCATGCTTGTGCTGTTTACCGCGCTATCGATTTACATGAAAAGCTCGGCGTATTTTTCGGGTGTTTTGATGATGGTGTCTTATGTGATGATTTCCTCGGGCACCTCGTTTGACGAGGCTTCGGGCTTTAACCGCTTTGCACGCACAATGCCGCTGACTGTGCACGATATTGTGGGCGCAAAATACGTTTTGGCTATCTGCGGGCTTGGGGTTGGCGCATTGTGCTGCTTACTCGTTGGCGGGCTTGTGGTGATGCTGGTAAGCGGCTCGTATCTTGAGCATTTGATAACCACGGCGGTGTGCGCGCTTTTGTTTTTATTTGCCGCATCCGTGAACACGCCGATATTGCTGCGATATGGCGCAGAAAAATCGCGGTTAATTATCACCATCGGCTATATGCTGCCGTTTTTGATTGGCATGTTTGGCATTGGCATTTTAAAGGAATTGCAAATCCCTTTGCCCAGCGAAGCCACACTTGGCGTTATCGGGTGGATATTGGCCGCACTGGTGCTGGCCGTTTTTGTAGCATCGTACTTTATAAGCGTTGCCATTGTGAAAAAGAAAGAATATTAAGGCATCCGCGCAACACAAAACCCGGCCGCTTTTGCGGCCGGGTTTTGACTATATACGGGATATACCACGCAAAAAAGGTGGAAAACTAGCCTATGGTATCGCCACGCGCATCCGCATGATAAGCACAAACGCACCGCATGATAAGCACAAATGCACCCTCTTGGTAAGCATAAACGCGTCCACATGATAAGCAAAGTCCACATGGTAAGCATAAAGGCATCCACATGGTAAGCATAAACGCTGTTTTTGCCGCTTGCCGATTATAGGCTATCTGTGTTTGTGAAGAAAGCAAAACGGTCTTTCCCCGCATGTTTGGCGGCATACAAGGCGCTATCGGCATTGGTATAAAGCTCGTGAAAGGTTTTACCGTCGCTGCCGTACAGCGCAATACCGATGCTGGCGGATATGTTTACCGTTTTGGTTGGCTCATCCTCTAGGTATTGCGTTTGGCGAAACGCGTTGCACACGTCCTTTGCTTTTGCAATAATCAGCTGCGGTGTGCCGTAATCCTTTAATAAAACTGCAAATTCATCGCCGCCGATTCTGCCCACGATATCGTTACGGCGAAAAACGCGGCGTAAAAGCTCGCCACATTCAGTGATGACGGCATCGCCCTTTACATGCCCCAGCGTATCATTGACCGATTTGAACGCGTCGATATCAATGAGCAGCAACGCGTGTTGGCCGGCATTGCCCTCTGCTTGTAAAAAGCTGTTGATATATGCCTCGGTGGTGCTGCGGTTATACAGCGCGCTTAAGCCGTCTACAGTGGCAGACAAATTTAGCCTTTCTTGATTCAGCTTTTGCTCGGTGATATCGTTTTCCATGCAAATGAGCTTGGTGGAGCCGCCCATTTCGCCCGTTACCGGAACAACGGTGGCGGAAATCCAGCGCACGGTGTTTGCATCCGGCGTAATTTTATACTCAAAATTAATGGAGGATACGCCCGCCTTCATTTGCGTTTTGATGCTTTGCGCAAGCAAGGTTTCTAACAATTGCTGCCGATATTCAGGCGCGCATGCATCGGCTATTTGCGAAAGCGCCTTGCTGTAGCTTTTGGGCGCTTCGCTCCATACCGCCTTTTCGGTGCTTTCGGAATGGTCGACAAGCTGGTCGCTATCCACATCCACCTCATAAAAAATGTCGTTTGTTTTTCGGATTGCGATATTATAGGTGTTTTTAAGGGCGGTTACGCGTGCTTGCTCGCGCGCGTGCTGCATAGACACAATCGTGGCTACCGCCAATAAAACAAGGATAATCCACACGGCCAATAAAGCGCCTAGATATCGGATATCGTCGGCCCGCTGGCGAATGCTGTGGTCGGTGGCAGTGACGGCAATGTACCAATCGTTTATGCCCAGCGGCGCGTAATAGCGACAAATTGTTTTGTTGTTAAATTCGTATTCCATCCAGCCCGTGTTTTTTGCCTGCACATCTGCACGATAGGTTTGCGCGCTGCCTTTATGCATTTTCACATCCGGCCGTTCCAAAAAATCATACACGCAATCGCCTTGCCGAATGGGCAAAACGCGATTAGAAAACGTGGCGATTACTTGCCCCTCTGCACCCGAAAACATTGCCAATGCGGCATCGCCCTCAAGGCCGCTGACATTGTACATGTTTTGCAAAAGCTTTTCGTCTAAAGTGGCAATGAGGCGCCCAATTTTTTGCCCGTTGCGGTAAACCGGTGTAGAAATATCAATCGACAGCGTATCGTCGGTGTCTTTGCGCGGCTGCCCGATTGTGGTTTCGTCGCTTTTGATATTGGGCAGCGCGTCCATATTATCCAGCGTATGCATACCAAAGGCACTGGAATACACCGTGCCATCAAAGCGAACAAACGACAGCCGTTCAAAACGCCTATCTTTTGAAAAATCGCGCAGCAAATACAAGACATCATCGTCGTCGTCATCATCATCGGTTGGCGTGTATGCACCGCCCAGCATTTTGGCTTGCAGCTTTAATAAATCCTCGCAGCTTTTTAGCCCGTTGCGCAGTGTCATTGCGGCGGTTTGGTTAATTTCTACTAAGGTGTTGTGAATGGATGTTTCCACAGAGTGCGCCGCTGCCTGCTGAAAGCAAAAAAGGGCGGCAAAAATCAGCATAGTGCCGATAATGCTGACAATGGCGCTGACGCCCCATTTTTTTGCAAAATTTGTAAGTAAATGCATGTTTTCGCCGCCTTTCTGCATGATTATCAGCTGTATTTTTACGTGAAAGCGCAGCCGAGGGCCATGCACCCGGCTGCGTTTTGCTTAATATTTGTCGCTTGCAAAGTCGGCTACAAAGGCCGGTTTTGCCTGCACATTTTCCTGGGCATGGCTACCATTATGCGCTGCATCTTTTAGCTTAAACTTGCTAACAAGACTTTTCAGCATGGCCGCTTGACCAGAC
>JAGPHI010000141.1 GCA_018055565.1 Oscillospiraceae bacterium
CCTAGAATCCCATGGTTTCCACGACGCCGCTGATCGATAAAGTCTCTCAAGCACGACAGATCCTTCGAGAGATGGGCTCGGAGATGTGTATAAGAGACAGCGTAAAGAGGGAAAGGAATGATGCCTGCTTGGAAAACCTTTTAATTCTGGGTGCGGGCGGCTATGGCCGCGTTATTCGGGAGTTAGCAGCCGACAGCGGCGCGTTTGCCGACATTGCGTTTTTAGACGATGCAAACGGGCAAGCGCTGGGCAAGCTTTGCGAATATGAACGTTTTTTGCCACAATATCGCTTTGCCTATGCAGCGCTTGGCAATAATCTTTTGCGTGTCGATTGGCTGCGGCGGCTTTTGGCGGCGGGCTTTCTTTTGCCCACATTTGTGCACCCGCGCGCGTATGTTAGCCCCTCGGCCAGTATCGAGCCCGGCACAGCCGTGCTGGCAAACGCCACTGTTTGCGCAGGGGCGCGCATTTTTACGGGTGCCATTATTAATGCAGGTGCCATTGCAGACCATGATTGCATCCTAAACGAGGGTGTGCATTTGGCGCCGGGCGCTGTGGTGAAAGCCAATTGCGTGTTGGAGCGCCTTGCTAAGGTGGAATCCGGCGAGGTTGTTTTTAATATCTGATAAAGGGTGATGATGCATATGGCAAATCTTTTAATTATCGGTGCGGGCGGCCTCGGGCGCATGGTTGGCGAGGTAGCACAAAGCACAGGAGAATATCAGGCCATCGCTTTTCTGGATGATGCTGTGCGCGGCGCAGACATTGCGGGAAAATGCGTGGATTACAAAGGCCTTACAGGCACATACACACACGCCATCGCCGCGTTTGGCGATAACGCGCTGCGCTTAAAATGGACCCAGCGCCTTTTATCGGTAGGCTATGTCGTGCCCGCGCTTGTGCATCCATCGGCCTTTGTAAGCCCATCGGCCACACTGGGCGAGGGCTGCCTTGTGCTGCACAAGGCCGTTATTAACACCAACACCCATTTGGGCAAGGCTTGCCTGATTAACAGCGCCGCCGTGGTGGATCACGACAATGTGCTGGAAGCCGGCGTGCATGTAAACTTAAACAGCACCATTAAGGCATGGTGCCACCTAGACAGCTGCCGTCGCACCGAGGTGTGCGAGGTGGTCTATTCCACACGCCGCAAGATTGACGGTGTGGACGATGTAAATTTAGAGGACGCGCTTTTTGCCTTTAAGCTGGGCGAGGTGGCGGCCTATGTAAAGCCGTTTGGCTCGGGGCATATCAACGACACCTATGCCGTATATGTGGGCGAGGACGGCGCAGAGGAGCTGCGCTATGTGATACAGCGCATCAACAAAAACGTGTTTAAAAACCCGCGCGCCGTAATGGAAAACATTTTTGGCGTTACGGAATATTTGCGCGGCATCATCCTTGCGCGCCACGGCGACGCAGACCGCGAAACGCTGAACTATTTAAAAACCAAAACGGGCGAAAACTTTTTTGAAGACGCAAACGGCATGCCCTGGCGCAGCTATAATTTTATCCCCGATTCGGTTTGCATCGAAAGCGTTACCAATACGCAGGATTTTTACAACAGCGGCAAAAGCTTTGGCGGGTTTTTATGCCTTTTGGATGCCTACCCTGCCGACACTTTGCACGAAACCATTGAAAAATTTCACGATACACGCAGCCGCCTTGCCGATTTTAAACGCGCTGTGGAGCGCGATGTGAAAGACAGGGCGAAATCCTGCCGCGAGGAAATTGCCTTTGCGCTCGCGCGCGAGGCGGATTGCGCGGTATTGATGGATTTGCTGGAGGCGGGCGTGCTGCCGCTGCGCGTAACGCATAACGATACCAAGCTGAATAATATTTTGTTTGATAAATTTAGCGGCGAGGGCCTTTGCGTGATTGACCTTGACACCATTATGCCCGGCCTTGCGCTGAACGATTATGGCGATTCTATCCGTTTTGGCGCTTCCACCGCCGCCGAGGACGAGCCGAATTTGGATAAAGTGCATTTTGACCTTGCCTTGTTTGAAGCATATACCAAAGGCTATTTAGAGGCAGCAGGCAAGATTTTAACCGAACAAGAAAAGGCCTATTTGCCCTGGGGCGCAAAGCTGATGACGCTGGAATGCGGCATGCGCTTTTTAACCGATTATTTGCAGGGCGACACCTATTTTAAAGCAAGCCGCCCCTTGCAAAACCTGCACCGCTGCCGCACGCAGTTCCGCTTAGTGCAGGAAATGGAGAACAACTGGGAGAAAATGCACGAAATTGTTCGAAAATACAGTGTATAAAAGACAGGAGTGAAACGTATGATTTACGCAAATATGCCCGCATTTGTTGGCAATACGCCGCTTGTGCATCTGGCCAATTTTACAAAAGCCAATGCTATCAATGCCATGCTTTGCGCCAAAATTGAATGGATGAATCCGTCGGGCAGCGTGAAAGACCGCGCTGCAAAAGCCCTTTTGGATGATGCCGAAGAACGCGGTGCCATCAAGCCCGGCGGCATTATTATCGAGCCCACCAGCGGCAACACCGGCATCGGCCTTGCTGCCGAGGCCGCCGCGCGCGGCTATAAAGCCATTTTTACAATGCCCGAAAGCATGAGCATCGAGCGCCGACGGCTGATGGCCGCCTATGGCGCCGAAATTGTGCTAACAGAGGCCGCTAAAGGCATTGCAGGCGCTGTAGAAAAAGCCAAAGAGCTTTTGGCCGCCACAGAAAACGCCTATATGCCCGGCCAATTTGATAACCCCGCAAACCCCGCCGTACATTACAAAACCACAGGCCCCGAGCTTTGGCGCGACACAGACGGCAAAATAGACGCTTTTATCGCGGGCGTTGGCACTGGGGGCACAATTTCCGGCACGGGCAAATATCTAAAAGAGCAAAATGCCGCTGTGCACATCGTGGCGGTGCAGCCCGCAAAAAGCCCGCTTTTAACAGGCGGAAAGCCCGGCCCACACGGTTTGCAGGGCATCGGCCCAAATTTTATCCCCCAAACGCTAGACACGCAAATTTTTGACGAAGTAATCAGCGTAACAGAGGACGACGCATATGCCGCTGCGCGCTCTATTGCGCACACCGAAGGGCTTTTGTGCGGCATATCCTCGGGCGCGGCGCTGGCCGCCGCCATGCTTTATGCCAAGCGCCCTGAAAACGCAGGCAAAATGATTTGCGTGCTTCTGCCTGACTCGGGCGAGCGCTATTTATCGCTTTTGGCAGAGAAAGCCTAGCTGCGCAAAGGCCGTGCACAGCATAAGCGCAAGGAAAAGCCAAGCTACCGTTAGAGAAAGCAAAGAAAACGTTAGCGAATGCCAAAGAAACGGTGCAAAGCTAACGCCAAAGCAAAATCCATGCCGCAAGCACAAAATGAAAGCCATTGTGCAAACCGTATGCATATTAAAAACCCCAACAGATACAGCAAAGCGCCAAAGGCATGCCGCAACGGCAACGCCTTTGGCGCTTTTTGTTTACTGTTTTACAAGCTGCGCGCTTTACATCACAAATCGAATTAAGCGCAGCACCTCGATAAAATCATCGGTGTCAAACGAAATGGTTTTTTCGTTTTCCTTTTTTGCGCCAGGATAAAAGCTTGCTTTATGTGCATCGGGATGATTTTTATAGGTTACGCGCACGGCAAAATGCGCGGGCAGCGGCGCGATGCACGATTTGTATCGGCCCGAGCGCAGCACGTCGCACATGGCATCATATAAGATATTTACCGCCAAATTGGGATGTATCGAAGTGGAGGAATTGCCCTCGCCCTTACTGACAGGCACTGTGGCAATGGCGGGGATCAGCGCTTTCGCTTGTTCGCACAAATCGGCATCGCCCGATACCATGCACATGGGCACGCCAAAATAAGCCGCCGTATAGGCGCTTAACACAAATTCGCTTGCGCGCTGGCCGTTGATGGTAAATTCATGCACTGTGGTGGTCATCGTATGGGAAAGCGGGTTGCCGCCATCGTGCGCCGCGCTGTGATAGCCCGTGCACACCGCCGCATCCCATTTCCCGCTTTCGATGCCGCTCATCATGCAATACATATCGCCCGACCAACCGCGATTGAGCAATACGCCCTCGGGCAAAAGCTCTGGCACAATATTGCGCGCGGAATCGTGCGCGTCTTTCACCAGCACCTTTTCAGCGCCAGAGGCAAGCGCCCCTTTGCTCACAGCTGCCACCTCGCGGCTCATCTGTTTTGTAAAGCTTTCATACAAATTTTTGCCGCCGGGCTCTGTTTCGTCCCAGTGCGCAATGCCGCAAGTGCCCTCTATATCGCTGGATATATACACATTCATTGGATTCATCCTTTCTGTTTTACGCT
>JAGPHI010000142.1 GCA_018055565.1 Oscillospiraceae bacterium
CAGCAAGGGCTTTCGCAATAAAAACCTAAAAACCTTTTGTGATAGGCCACTTGTATATTATTCACTCAGCGCGGCGCTGCTGTTTAAAGAAGCCAACCCCACACTGGCCGTTGATATCGTGCTAAACACCGATTCCGCACAGCTGATTGCCCTTGTGGCCGAAAAATATCCAGAAATTACAGTAATCGAGCGCCCTGAGGCACTCGGCGGCGACACGGCGTCCAAAATGTCTGTGCATCAATATACGCTGGCGGAAATGCAGCGCCGACGCGGCATTTGTTATGACTATTTTATGGATTTAGACATCACAAGCCCGCTGCGCACCGTGCAGGACGTGCAAAACTCGTATGCGCTGATGTGCGCGCGTGACGATTTGGACATTATTTTCAGCACCACAACCTGCCGCCGCAATCCGTATTTTAATATGGTAAAAACTGTGGGCGACCACGTGGAAGCCGTTATCGCTTCCAATTTTACCGCGCGCCAGCAAGCGCCCGATATGTTCGATGTAAACGCCTCGGTATATATGTTTCGCCCGTCGTTTTTATTAACCAATCAATCGGGCCTGATTTGGGATGGCAAAATCGGCGTTACCGTAATGATGGATACCGGCATATTGGACATTGATTCGGAAGAGGATTTCCTGCTTATGGAGGTTATCGCAAAGCATTTGTACGAAAAATATCCTGCTTTTGCCGCCGTGCGCAACAATATTCGGGCGTAAATTGTGCACGGAAAACAAAGCTGTAAAACGGAGTGTGCGGCATGGACGATTTACAAAGCGCAATTTTAATGCATGAAACACAGGTGCCGCGCCGCTATTTAGAATGCATGGAAACGGCAGAATATCGCGTTTTTCGCGATAAGTCAAACCCCGACAGCGCGTGTTCTAATTATGCGGTGCTAAAAAGCCGTCACGATGTGCAGGCCAGCTTTGCCGCCGTGGAGGCGTTTTTAGAAAAGGCAGGCGCGGTGCCAAAATTTGCATCGCGCCCCGATTCGCTGCCTATTTCGGAGCTTGCCTATCTTTTTGCGGCGCATGGCTATGCCGTTAAGTCCGACACAGCTGTGCAGATGCATCTGTGTTTGCAAAACGCGGCCATTGCAGCGCCCGTGCATCAAACCGCCGTTTCACAGGTTTTGCAAGGCGCGCAGCGCGAGCTGGCGCTGTTTCAAGACGAAGGGGCCGAATATGGCGTGCGGCTTTTGGATAAGCAGCTTGGCGCGGGCGCGGTGCTGCTGCATGCGTATGAAGGCAAACGGCCTGTGGCAATGTGCCTTGCAGAAGGGCACAAGGATATCTTGTATCTATCCGATGTGTACACACATCCCGATTATCGCCGCCGCGGCTATGCGCGCGCAGTTATGCAGGCGGCGCTCACTTATGCAAATGCGCAGGGGTATCGCTGGGCATACCTATATGCAGCGGGCGCACATGCCCGTGCGCTTTATGCAAATTTGGGTTTTGCCGCGCGCGAAATATCGCATTTTTGGGCTTATGCGGGCGCTTTGCCCGCATGGATGGCGTAATCTATGCAGCAGCGGGCAATGCACGTACATAAACAGCCATCGCCCGCAAGGGCATAGCAAACGGCGGCGCAAAAGCGCCGTGCACGCCAAGATGCGTGAATACAGGAAAGAAGGGCTGCATTGGACACGTTGTACTTAGCATTTACCGTGGTGTTTCCGCTGTTTTCCATGATGGCGCTGGGCTATTTTTTGCGCCAAATTCATATTTTTAACGCGCGGCTTTGCGCAGAAATGAACGGCCTTGTGTTTAAGGTGTTTTTGCCTTTGGTGCTGTTTTTAAATGTGTATCAAAGCGATTTTGCAAATGCGTTTTCTTTGCGCCTTGTGCTTTTTAGCATCATTTGTGTTAGCGCTTGCTTTCTGCTGCTGTTTTTTTTGATACCGCGCATCGAAAAGGACGACAAGCGCCGCGGCGTGATGATTCAAGGCATTGGCCGCAGCAATTTTGTGCTGTTTGGCTTGCCCGTCACAGCCTCGCTTGTGGGCGACGAAAACGTGGGCACGGCGGCTATTTTAATTTCGTTTGCGGTGCCGCTGTTTAATGTGTTTTCGGTGATTGCGCTGGAAACCTATTCCGGCCGAAAGCCAAAGCCGTTAGCCCTTTTAAAAAGCGTGCTGCAAAACCCGCTGATTATCGGCGCGCTTTTGGGTTTTGTGTGCATGCTTACAGGCATGCGGATACCGCCGCTTATCGAGGACGCAGCCGGCGATATTGCAAAAATTGCAACGCCGCTTGCGCTGATTGTATTGGGCGGCTCGTTTGAGTTTGCAAAGGTAAAGGCCAGCGCAAAGCAGCTTGTTATCACGGTGTTAGGGCGCTTGGTGCTTGTGCCGCTGGTGTTTTTGCCCATTGCGTACTGCATGGGCTTTGGGGATATCGAGATGGTGGCGCTGCTTTCCATGTTTGCCAGCCCCACGGCGGTATCCAGCTTTACAATGGCGCAAAGCATGGGCGCGGACGATGAATTGGCGGGCAATGTGGTGGTGTTTGGCGCTGTTTTTGCCATCATTACCATCTTTTTATGGGTTACGGTGTACAGGCTTTTGGGCATTGTGTAAGCACATTTGCCTATCAAAACGACTGCACAGCCAATTTTGTTTAAAAATATTGTCCAAACAAAACGCAATTGATTTGTGTGAATTGCCAAGTATGTTGAAAACTTTGTGGTGAAAACGAACAAAGAACAGGCAATGCTTTGCCCTGTTTGTGACATACTGATAGAATTTGCGACACAATGGGAATAAGCTGTTGACGAAACCACATTATATAGTATAGAATAGAAGCATAGGAACAGGTATCTAGGGATAGAATATTTGATTGATTTAATAGGAGCGTTATAATATGTACGTTAAAGAAGTAACCGTGGAAAACCAGGTTGGACTACATGCCCGTCCCGCCACATTCTTCATTCAGAAGGCCAACGAGTTCAAATCTTCCATTTGGGTGGAAAAAGAAGAGCGTCGCGTAAATGCCAAAAGCCTTTTGGGCGTTTTGTCGCTGGGCATCGTGGGTGGCACATCCATTCGCGTGATTGCCGACGGCGCTGATGAGCAAGCGGCTGTGGATGGCCTGATCAAGCTTGTCAATTCCGGCTTTAGCGAATAACAGTTTATGGGCTTTTATGATATGCGCCGCCTTGTTTGGCGGCGCATATTTTATTTCGGCAGATAGGGGGTGGCGCGTATCACCAAAAAAGAGCTTTATGAAAAGGCGCGGCTTTTGCCGCTTTTGCCCGGCGTGTATATCATCCGCGATAAAACGGGCACGATTATTTATATCGGCAAGGCCAAGCGGCTGCGCACGCGTGTGTCGCAATATTTTCGCGAGGGCGTGCCGCACGATGCCAAAGTGTCGAAAATGATTGCAAATGCGTTTGAGCTGGATGTAATTGTTACACAAAGCGAGTTTGAAGCGCTGGTGCTGGAATGCAGCCAAATCAAACAGCATTTGCCCAAATACAATATTTTATTAAAGGACGATAAGGGCTACAGCTATGTGCGCGTGAGCAAAAGCGCGTGGCCGCGCATCACGGCAGAGCTGCAAAAAGGCGACGACGAGGCCGACTATTACGGCCCCTACACGTCCTCTTTTGCCGTGCGCGAAATGGTAGAAACCGCAAATCTGGCGTTTCGCTTGCCCACGTGCGCGCGCCGCTTCCCTGAGGATATCGGCAAGGGGCGCCCGTGCCTTAATGCGCATATCGGGCGCTGCATGGCGGTGTGCAGCGGCAAAATTTCGCATGCGCAGTATAAAGAAGCCGTGGATAGCGCCTTGCACATGATACGCTATGGGCAAAGCGACATTTTAAAGCATTTGCATACGCGCATGGCCGATGCTGCCGAGCGCCTCGATTTTGAGCGCGTGGCCACGATGCGCGATCAAATTGCCGCCATCGAAAAGGCGCGGCAGGGGCAAAAGGTAGTGTATTCTGCCGAAAATAAAGAGCAGGACATTATCGCCTTTTCCGCTTCGGCTGCGGCGGTGTGTGCGGCGGTGCTGCGCTTTCGGGATGGCCGCCTGACCGATAAACGCGAATTTGTTTTTCACGATACCGGCAGCATCGATTCGGTGCGCGAGGAGTTTTTGCCGCAATATTATCAAGACGGCATGGATATCCCCAAGGTTATCGGCCTAGACGAAGGCTTTGAAACAATGCAGGATATTGCGCGCCTTTTAAGTGAGCAGCGCGCGGGCAATGTGCAGCTGTATGTGCCACAGCGTGGCGACGCCGCAAAGCTGGTGCAAATGGCAAAGCTGAATGCGGC
>JAGPHI010000143.1 GCA_018055565.1 Oscillospiraceae bacterium
CACCACCGCCGTGACGCTTTGCTTGTTTATCATCAGTATTCCCCCATAAATGCAAAATCATTATGCATCTTAGTATACCGTGTTTTACGGTGATTGTCTATTGTTTTACAGTGCCGCGCTCGGCGCAAGGGCTATGCGCCGAGCAATCGCTTACCCCGTTTGTAATAAACGCAAAAACGCGCGAGGGAAATGGTTTTCCCCCGCGCGCCAAAATGAAAAATTACAAGTAAGCGGCATCTGGCAATAGCGACTTTCCCGCGCTATCGGCATCTAGCAGCTAACCTGCCGCAGCTGCTTTTTGTCCAGCCGCATATGGTCGGCTATCATGGCAATAAATTCGCTGTTGGTGGGCTTGCCACGCAAATTGTGGATGGTATAGCCGAAATAGCTGTTCAGCGTGTCTACATCGCCGCGGTCCCAAGCCACCTCGATGGCATGGCGGATGGCGCGTTCCACACGGCTGGCCGTGGTGGCAGAGTGCTTGGCAATTTCGGGATACAGGCGCTTTGTAACAGAGTTGATATATTGCGGGTCGTTCATCGTCATCAAAATGGCATCGCGCAAAAATTGATAGCCTTTGATATGCGCGGGCACGCCAATTTGATGCAAAATTTCGGTCACGGTGCATTCGTCGTCAATGGGCATTACTTTTGCAGGGCGCACAGAGCAGGAGGAAAGGATGCGGCGCGCCATGATGGCAGGCTCGAACGGCTTTAAAAAGTAAAATTTGAATCCGCGCTCAATCATTTCGCTTTCCAGTGCATCGTTTTGGAAGCTGCCTGTTACAAAAAACGGAATGCTTGCCCCTTTGTGCTTGTCCTCATAGCGCTGCTTTACGGCAATCGCGTCAAGGCCTGGCAAAAAAGCGTCTAATAAAACGGCGTCGGGCTGCATGTCCTCGATTGCGGCAAGCGCTTTCAGGCCATCTTTTTCGCAGGTAAGAAGCTGCACGCCCATGCCGGGCAAAATCTCTTTGCACACACGCGTTAATTCCGGAGAAAGCTCTGTCATCAGTAATGTCATTTGTTCCATTTTATATTCCTCCACAAAATATGTTTTACTTCCTAGCAAGCAAGCGATACCGTTGAAACTGCGCTTATTCGGCGCATTCGCCCCCGCTTCCTGTTCGCTGGAATAAGAATACCATATATTTCCAATTAATGCAATAGTTTTACTGGAAATTTTTTCTATATTTTGTAGAAGTACCCATTATGCTGCCTGATGCCGTTCCATTGTGCCTTTTTGCGCCACTTTATCGGCAGAGGCCAACATAGTTTCGGCAAAGATGCCGTAGCCGCGTGTGGGGTCATTTACCAGCACATGCGTTACCGCGCCGATAAAATGCCCATTTTGCAAAATGGGGCTGCCGCTCATGCCCTGCACGATGCCGCCTGTGCTGTTTAAAAGGCGCGGGTCTGTAATATGCACCACCATGTTGCGGTTTGATTCTGTGCTGGCGATGTCGATTTTTTCAATCTCAACGGTATAGCGCGTTGGCGTGCGCCCCTCGATTGTGGTGTAAATTTCGGCGGGGCCGGGCACAATCTCTTGGCTAAGGGCCACCTCCATGTCTAAGCCGCGCTGATAGCCGTATATTTCGCCATACACGCCCGTTTCGTCATTGACGGCGATGTCGCCTGTGGCGGCGGGGGATAAAAAGCGCCCTTTTAATTCGCCGGGCTTTCCGGGTGCGCCCGCCTCGCTGCCTGTTATCTCCACATCAACAATTTCGCCCTTGCGAAAGGGTATGGTTTCGCCCGTGTCCGAATCGTGAATCGAGTGCCCCAGCCCCGCAAACACGCCCTTTGCATTATCCACAAACGAAAGCGTGCCAATGCCCGCAGAGGAATCGCGCACCCACATGCCTGTGCGCCAGCTGTCGGTGGCGGCATCCTTTACGGCGGTTAGCTTAACGCGTTTTTCCTTGCCATCGCGCATGTATACAAGCTCGGCGGGCGCGCCGCCCACCTTTTGCAGCGCGGCCACAACATCTTCGTTTGTTTTGGTGGGCTTGCCGGCGATGCTCATCACCACGTCGCCCATACGCAGGCCTGCCGTTTTTGCCGGGTTTTGATATCCGTCGGCGGTATAAATGTCGCTAAAGGCCACGATCATTGCGCCATTGGCAAACATTTTGATGCCAAACGGCGTGCCGCACACGGTAACTACGCGCCGCTGCACCGATATGGCACGCGCAGTTTTCACGGGGATAACGCCGCCGATCGATAGCCGCACATTATACGAGCTTTCTTCGCCCTCTGGCGCAGACACGCGCGTGTCTTTTCTGTCCATTTCCATTTTTAAAAACGGCATTCCCGCTACGCAAAGGGTGCCATCCTTTGCCACAAGAAAGGTATCGGGCAGCAGGTTGCCCACATAAAACGCAAACGCAAATGCCGCTACCGCCGTGGTTGCCGTTAAAAAGCACAGCGTTTTTAAAAGCTTTTTCAAATACTTATCCATTCCTCTCCGATTGCATCTATTGCAATAGTATTTACACAATCGGGCGGAATAAACCAAAAGCTTTACAGGTCTTTCTTGCCAAAAAAATGCGGCAAAGCCGTTATGGATGGCTTTGCCGCGCTTTATTTTATCGCTTAATGTTGTTAATTTGCTGCATGCTTGCGCTTATACATTCTGCGCAGGCGCCTATATAAAAAGGTAATCAATGTGCCTAGTACAGAAAAGGTGAATACAACGCCAAGATAAATGCCCGTAACGCTGGCCGTGTCGAACGCAATTTGCGCAATCGGCAGATACACGCTTACCACCGCCGACAGCACCGACGCGCCCGCCGCCAGCAAAAGCCACGGATTGCCCGCCATGTTGAATGAATCGCCCCTGCATTCAAAGATGTGCAGCATCTGCGAAAAAATGATGGTGAGCAAGCACGCCGAGCGCGCAACCGCCAGCTCGCCCCCTAAATACAGCACCATTGCGTATGCGCCGCTAGAGGAAAGCGCCAGCAATGCGCCGCGCAGCAAAATGGTTTTTAAAAGCCCATGCGAAAACAGCCCCTCGTTTTTCGGGCGCGGGCCGCGCGTCATGATATCAGGCGAGGGCGGCTCCATGCCAAGCGCCACGGCGGGCAGGCCGTCGGTAAATAAATTGACCAATAAAATTTGGATGGGCAAAAGCGATACCGGCAGCCCCGCAAGCATGCCAATGAGCATACTGAGCACCTCGCCGAGATTGCTGGTAAGCAAAAAGCGGATAAAGCGCCGAATGTTTTGATAGATTACGCGCCCCTCCTCCACGGTGGCCACGATGGTGGCAAAATTGTCGTCTAATATCACTACGCCCGAAGCTTCTTTTGTTACGTCGGTGCCCGCGATGCCCATTGCCACGCCGATATCTGCTTCCTTTACGGCGGGCGCGTCGTTTACGCCGTCGCCCGTCATCGCCACCACTTGCCCCGCCGCTTTATACGCGCGCACAATGCGCAGCTTGTGCGCGGGCGACACGCGGGCATACACGCTGGTTTTCATTGCCGCGCGCGTAAGCTGTTCATCCGATAAAGTATCCAGCTCGTCGCCGTTTAGCATGCGATCGCCCACGCGATAAATGCCCACCGCTTTGGCAATGGCAAGGGCGGTATCTGGATGGTCGCCCGTTATCATTACAGGGCGGATGCCCGCGCTGCGGCAGCGGCGCACAGCCGCCTTTACTTCGGGGCGCGGCGGGTCCAGCATGGCCATCAGGCCTAAAAACGTTAGGTCGGCTTCTCCGCGCTCGGGCGTGCTGTTTTCGGCAAACGCGATTACGCGCAGCGCCTTTTGCCCCATTTCGTGCAAAATGATGGTGAGTGCTTCTCGGTCTTCCTTTGTGATAGGGCGCGCGGCTGTGCCTGTGGAGATATGCGTGCATCGCGCCAGCAGCACATCGGGCGCGCCCTTGCAAAATAGGCGCGCACCGCCCTTGCCCACCGCCGTAACGCTCATCAGCTTGCGGCGGGAATCGAACGGGTTTTCGCCTGTTATGCGCCATTTTTGCAAAAGCGCTTTTTTATCATATCCCGCCTTTGCCGCCGCAACAAGGATGGCGCTTTCGGTAGGGTCGCCCGAAACGCGATAGGCATCCTTTGTTTTAAAAATTTCGGCGTTATTGCATAAAATGCCAGCGCAAAACAGCGCTAGCGCGCCGTGGCCAAGCGTGGCGGTGTGCCCATCTTGTATAAATCGCCCGTCGGCGGCATATCCATCCCCTGTTACTTCATAGTGCTGTCCCGGCAAATACAGCTCCTTAACCGTCATTTTATTTTGCGTTATCGTGCCTGTTT
>JAGPHI010000004.1 GCA_018055565.1 Oscillospiraceae bacterium
TTTGAGCTGTTTGTCGAATGCGAGGCTTTCCTCGCCGAGTGTTCCTGCGCTGGGCGCAAGATGCTTTGGATTTTTGCGTTTTGGGCCGTCTAGGCGATATTGTCGGCCATTTGCAATCAGCACATAGCCGTCTTTTTCGCCTGTTACCACATAAATGCCCACATCGCGCCCTTTTAGTGTGCGCACCAATTGTCCTCTTGCGAAGTTCATGGTTTTGGACATTCCTTTCTTGGGGCGTTGTGCCGCTTTCGGCTTTGCCGAAACCTCGCCGTTTTTACAGCAATCAGGCACAAATCCCAAAGCGTGAAGCTTTTACCCTTCAAACTTTTCCCGCGGCACTGTTAAGATTTCGGGGCCGTTTGATGTGATGGCGATGGTGTGCTCAAAATGAGCAGACAGCCCGCCGTCCACAGTTTTTACGGTCCATTCATCAGACAATGTTTTCACCACATGGCTTTTTTCATTCACCATCGGTTCAATGGCAAGCGTCATGCCGCTTACTAAGCGCGCACCGCGCCCCGCCGGACCAAAATTGGGTACCTCCGGTTCCTCGTGCAGCTTTCTGCCCACGCCGTGGCCCACAAAGGTGCGCACCACGGAAAAGCCGTTTTGCTCCACACAGTTTTGCACCGCTGCACCGATATCTCCCACGCGCGCGCCCGTCACCGCCGCGGCAATGCCAAGAGCGAGGGACTCGCGTGTAACATCCATCAATGTTTGCGCTGCGTTTGAAACTGTGCCGCAAGCAAAGGTAGCCGCGTTGTCTCCGTTAAAGCCGTTTATCTCGGCGCCCACATCAATGCTGACGATATCGCCCTCTTTCAGCACAATGCTTTTAGAGGGAATGCCGTGAATCACCGTGTCGTTTACCGAAATGCAGGCCGAGCCCGGAAACCCGCCGTAGCCTTTAAAGCTGGGTTTTGCGCCCTGCCCTACGATATAATCGTAGATCAGTTTGTCGAGGTAAGCAGTTGTGATACCGGGGCGGACAGCTTTTCCTGCCAATGCCAGCACTTCGGCTGATATGTGGCAGGCAAGGCGCATCTCATCGATTTCCTTTGCCGTTTTTACAGATATCACTATTTCGCCTCCAAAGCGCTAATCAAAAGCGCTGTGGTATCGCTGACCTCTTGCTGCCCTTGCACCACCACAAGCTTGCCTTTTGCCTTATAGTAATCCACCAAAGGCTCGGTTTGCTCGTGATAAACACGCAGGCGCTCAAGGATTGTGGCAGGCTCATCATCCTTGCGGATAATCAGCGCGCCGCCGCAACGGTCGCATATTTCGGGCTTTGCCGAGGGCTTGTGCACCGTGTGGTAGGACGCGCCGCACGCGGAGCATACTCTGCGTCCGGATAGGCGCTTCAAGATGTCGTCATCCGCCACCTCGATATCCACCACTTTGTCGATTGCAATGCCCATAGCATCTAATGCCTCGGCCTGTGCTACAGTGCGGGGAACGCCGTCGAGGATAAAACCGTTTTTGCAGTCGTCCTCGGCGAGGCGTTCTTTAATAATGCCGATAATCACTTCATCGGGAACAAGAGCGCCTGAATCAATAAAGCCCTTTGCTTTACTGCCCATCTCAGTGTTTTGCTTGACGGCCTCACGGATGATATTCCCTGTGCTTACCGCAGGAATATTGTATCGATCGCAGACAATCTCTGCCTGAGTGCCCTTGCCGGCGCCCGGAGCGCCTAAAAGGATCAGTTTCATTAACCTTTTCCCCCTTTTTAGAAGTGTTTATTCAAGGAAGCCTTTGTGATGGCGCATGAGCATGTAGGATTCCAAGCTGCGGGATGTATCCAGCGCAACGCCCACCAAGATAAGGAGGGAGGTGCCGCCGAGTGCCAGGCCCTGCATATTGGGAATACGTGCAAGCGCAATCGGAAGAATGGCCACAACAGCGAGGAATAAAGCGCCGATAAAGGTGATTTTGCCCAGCACTTTTGTAATGAAATCGCTGGTGGGCTTGCCCGGACGATAGCCCGGAATGGTACCATTGTTATTGCGCAGATTATTGGCAATTTCAATGGGGTTATACTGGATGGCTACGTAGAAATAGTTGAAACCGATAATCAGCAGCAAATAAATCGACGCATACAGAAAGCCCGTGGATTTGAACGTATTGAAAAACGATGTCCAAAACGGATGGGCAATCGGATCCAGATTCAAAAGACCGCCGATTGTCGAGGGAATGCTGACAAGCGCGGAGGCAAAGATAACCGGCATAACGCCACTCATATTCACCTTGATGGGGATGTGGGTGTTTTGCCCGCCCATCATCTTTCGGCCCACAACGCGCTTTGCGTATTGCACGGGGATGCGGCGTTCAGCGGCATTTAAGATAACCACAAAAACCACAACCGCGAGCGACAAAAGCGCGATAACGGGAATTAAGAAAAACATTTTGGTATCGCCGGCAAGCCCTAAGTCAATCAGATTCTTGACGCTTGTCAAAAGGCTGGAGAACCTAGACACGATGCCCGCAAAGATAATCAGCGAGATACCGTTGCCGATACCCTTGGAATCAATCTGCTCGCCAAGCCACTGAATGAGCATAGAGCCCGCCGTAAACGCCAGCACAATTACCACTGCGGCATAAATGCCGGAAAAACCAGTAGTGTACATCAAAGCGTTTTGGCTGCGCAGCACAAAATAGTAGCCGATAGCCAGTGCCAAGCCAATGCCGGCGCCCGTGTAACGGGTGATACGGGTAATCTTGCGACGTCCCGATTCGCCCTCCTTCGACAGGCGCTCAAGCGCCGGAATGGCGACAGTAAGCAGCTGAATGATGATGGAGGCGTTGATATATGGCGTTACGGAAAGCGCAAACAAAGTGGAATTGCCGAACGAACCGCCCGTGAGCATATCCAAGTAACCGAGGAAGCCGCCCGCCTGTTGCATAAAGCCTTGCAGGGCGCCCGCCGTGATAAACGGAACGGGGATGGCAGAGCCGAGACGAAAGATCACGAGAATCATCAAGGTGAAGAGCAGCTTCTTGCGAAGCTCCGCTATTTTCCACGCATTGCGAAACGTATCAAACACCTTAAATCACCTCTGCCTTTCCGCCCGCTTTCTCTATCTTTTCCTTTGCGGTGGCAGTATAGGCGGTGAGTTTTACGGTAAGAGCTTTCGACAGCTCGCCGTTGCCAAGTACCTTGACGCCGTCGTTCACCTTTTTGATAATACCTTTTTCGATGAGCGCGTTTGCGTCTACCACGCTGCCTGCCTCGAAACCTTCGAGGTCGCTAATTTTAACTGTAGCATAGACAGTGGCAAAAATATTGTTGAAACCGCGTTTCGGCAAACGTCTTTGCAAAGGCATCTGGCCGCCTTCAAACCCGGCTTTTTTAGCGCCGGAACGAGCCTTTTGACCTTTGTGGCCGTAGCCCGCGGTTTTACCGTTGCCGGAAGCAGCGCCGCGGCCCTTGCGTTTTGCGGCTTTTGCAGCACCGGCTGCGGGTTTTAATTCATGAAGCATCATTACGAGTGCACCTCCTTGCTTTTAGCGCTTTGTAACCACAACCATGTGAGAAATTTTTGCGATTTTGCCTTTGGTGGCTTCATTGTCGGGCTGCACGGTGGTGCTGCCCACTTTGTTAAGCCCGAGGCTCTTCGCGGTGGCAATCTGATTTTTGCTGCGGCCTACAAGACTACGCACAAGCTTGATGCAAATGCCGGTCTTTTCCGCGCTGTCAGTTTTTTGGGCGGGCGCCTTTTTAGCGGGCGCGGGCTTTTCGCTGACGGCTTTCTTTGCGGGCTCCTTCTTTTCGGCGGCCGGCTTTGCAGCAGGCGCTTTCTTTGCGGGAGCTTTTTTCTCGGCGGCCGGTTTTTCGGCAGCCGTTTTCTTTGCGGGGGCTTTTGCGGCGGCCGGCTTCTCAGCGGCCGGTTTCTTTGCGGCGGCCGATTTTTCCGAAGTTGCCTTCGTGGCCACTTTCTTTGTTTCTTCTGCCATAATAAAATTCATTCCTTTCTGGGGAATTGAGCCGTTTCGGCGAAGCCGAATGCACGTCGCTCCGACGCGCTAGGCGCAAAACCCGGCGTGAAAAATATTTTTTTCACGCTGAGTTGCCCCCTAACCCAAAATTTCTTTTACGGTTTTGCCGCGCTTTGCAGCGACCTGCTCTGCGCTTTGCAGCGACACAAGGCCGTTGATTGTTGCAGTAACAACGTTGCAGGGGTTATTGGTGCGCTGGCACTTGGTACGAATGTCGCGGATACCCGCAACTTCTAATACCGCGCGCACTGCGCCGCCCGCGATAACGCCTGTACCGGCAGCAGCCGGACGAAGCAGCACGCGGCCCGCGCCGAAGATACCAACTGTTTCATGGGGAATGGTGGTACCTTTCATTGCGATGCGATGCAGATTCTTTTTCGCATCCTCGATGCCCTTGCGGATTGCTTCGGGTACTTCACCGGCTTTGCCCAGGCCGAAGCCCACAACGCCGTTGCCATCGCCGACAACCACGAGCGCGGAGAATTTGAAAATGCGGCCGCCCTTAACGGTTTTGGATACACGGTTGATTGCAACAACCTTCTCCTGTAAATCTAAAGTAGACGCGTCAATGATTTCCATCAATATCCTCCTTACAGCTCGAGGCCGCCCTCGCGGGCACCCTCAGCCAAAGCTTTTACACGGCCGTGATACACAAAGCCGCCACGGTCATAGACCGCTTTCGTAATGCCTTTTGCGAGAGCCTTTTCAGCAATCGCCTTACCAACTTTTGTTGCAGCCTCAATGTTTCCGCCGAAGCCCTCAAAATCTTTATCCATGCTGGATGCCGCTGCCAGTGTTACGCCGGCAACATCATCTATCAACTGGGCATAAATATGTTTGGAGGAACGAAACACGTCAAGACGCGGATACGCAGCCGTGCCGGAAATCTTACCGCGAACGCGGCGATGGCGGCGCAAACGGGCAACGTTTTTATCGGGTTTATTAACCATTGTCTTTCACTCCTTACCTTATTTCGAGCCCTTGCCGGCCTTGCCCTCTTTGCGGATGACATATTCACCCACATAGCGGATACCCTTGCCCTTATAAGGCTCAGGCGGGCGTTTTTCGCGCACTTCTGCGGCGAACTGGCCAACACGCTGTTTGTCGATACCGTTGATGATGATTTTTGTAACCTCAGGCACATCAATGGTGATGCCGTCTGTTTCAGGCACAATAACCGAATGGGAATAGCCAAGGTTCATCACAAGGTTATTACCTTGCTTTGAGGCACGATAGCCAACACCCTGAATTTCCAATTCTTTCTTAAAGCCGTTTGTAACGCCTTCCACCATGTTCGCAATCAGCGTACGGGAAAGGCCATGCAGGCAGCGAGCCTGTTTTTCGTCATTGGGGCGGGTCACCACTATTTCGCCATTCTCTATTGCAATATGCATTAAAGGATGGATATTGGAATTCAGTGTGCCCTTGGGGCCCTTTACGCAAACGTTGGTACCGTCGATTTTCACTTCAACGCCTGCCGGAATGACGATGGGTTTTCTTCCAATTCTCGACATTGTCTTATAGCCCCTTTCTTACCATACAAAGGCGAGGACTTCGCCGCCGACGTTGTTTGCACGTGCGGCTTTGTCTGTCATAACGCCTTTAGAGGTGGATATGAGTGCGACACCAAGCCCTTTAAGCACCTTCGGCATATCTTCACGATTGGTGTAGATGCGAAGACCGGGCTTCGATACGCGGCGCAGGCCCTGAATAACAGGAGCGCCTGTTTCTTGATATTTAAGTGTGATGCGGATAACGCCCTGCTTATCGTCCTCGATAAACTGTACGCCCTTCACATAGCCCTCTTCCAAAAGAATATTGGCAATAGCCTTCTTCATATTAGACGCAGGAATGTCCACAGAAGGGTGTTTGGCAGTGCTGGCGTTGCGAACGCGCGTTAGCAAGTCCGCGATTGGATCTGTAGTTTGCATGCCACTGACCTCCTTAATTAGTTGTAGTGAATGGTGAATATCCAATAGTGTTTGAGAAAAGAGGGCCGCTTGTTTTGCAAACGATGCTCTAATCTCTATGCGCTATTTTCTATTTACCAGCTGGCTTTCCTTACGCCGGGGATTTCACCCTTGTAAGCAAGCTCACGGAAGCAGATACGGCAAACGCCGTATTTGCGCAGATAGGCGTGGGGCCTGCCGCAGATTTTGCAGCGGTTATATGCGCGCGTAGAAAACTTGGGTGCAAGCTGCTGGCGCACTTTCATACTGGTTTTAGCCAAATCTCATGCCCTCCCTTAATTTGCAAACGGAGCGCCGAGGAGCTTCAAAAGCTCTTTGGCCTCTTCGTCAGATTTCGCAGTAGTGACAAAAGCAATGTCCATACCGCGAATCGCGTCAATTTTGTCATAATCGATTTCCGGGAAAATCAGCTGCTCTTTTACGCCGCAGCTGTAGTTGCCGCGCCCGTCGAAGGAGTTGCCGTTGATGCCGCGGAAGTCGCGCACGCGGGGCAAAGCCACGCTGAAGAAGCGATCTACGAACTCGTACATACGCTCGCCGCGTAAGGTAACCTTAGCGCCGATGGGCATGCCTTCGCGCAGCTTAAAGTTTGCCACGCTCTTTTTTGCTTTGCAGATTATGGGCTTTTGGCCTGTAATCTTTGCAAGGTCCGCCACGATGGCGTCCATAATCTTCGGGTTGTCACGCGCTTCGCCGCAGCCAACATTGATAACCACTTTGTCAAGCTTCGGCACTTGCATTGCGCTTTTATAGCTGAATTTCTTCATAAGCGCGGGAGCGACAACGCCCTGGTAAGTTTCTTTTAATCTTGCAGCCATTTGTCTTACTCCCTCTCTTAAAATTCTGCGTTGCATTTTTTGCAAACGCGCACTTTTTTGCCATCTTTTTCTACATGTCCAATGCGAGTGGCTTTGCCGCATTTGGGGCATACGGGCATTACCTTCGACGCGTAAAGCGCGCCCTCGGCTTTCACGATGCCGCCCTGTTCGCCTTGACGGCGGGGTTTTACGTGCTTTGTTACCATGTTGCGGCCTTCAACGATAACCTTGCCCTCTTTCGGGCTTACCTGCAACACCTTGCCGGAGTTGCCACGGTCTTTACCGCTGATTACCATTACGGTATCGCCGGTTTTAACATGAAGCTTTGTCATTTTTACTAGCCTCCTTACAGCGATTCCGGAGCAAGGCTAACGATTTTCAAGTAGCCGTTGTCGCGCAATTCGCGCGCCACCGGTCCAAAAATACGTGTGCCCCTCGGGTTTTTGTCCTCGCGGATAAGCACCGCGGCGTTCTCGTCAAAACGGATATAAGAACCGTCTTCACGGCGCAAGGCGTCTTTGCTGCGTACAATAACAGCTTTAACAACCTCGCCTTTTTTCACATTGCTATTGGGTGCGGCTTTCTTAATGGAAGCCACAATTACATCGCCGATTCCGGCGTATCTCTTCTTGGAACCGCCCAGCACACGGATACACATGATTTCTTTGGCACCTGTGTTGTCGGCCACTTTGAGATAGGTCTGCATCTGAACCATAGTCAGATCCTCCTTTCAAAGTCGAGGCTTATTTCGCCTTCTCTAATATTTTGACAAGTCTCCAGCGCTTATCGGCGCTCAAGGGGCGAGTCTCCATAATCAACACACGGTCACCAATGCCACATTCGTTGTTTTCGTCGTGGGCTTTAAACTTCACGGTGCGCTTCATGATTTTCTTATAGAGAGGGTGCTGCACGCTGTCTTTCACAGCGACAACAACGGTTTTATCCATTTTGTCGGATGTAACCGTGCCGACACGGGTTTTTCTCAAATTGCGTTCCATATCTTTATCCTCCCTCTCTTAATTTGCGTTTTTAAGATTCAACGCGTGCAAAACAGTTTTTACACGAGCGATATCTTTTTTAACGGTATTGATGCGGCCCGGGTTCTCAAGCTGGTTGATGGCATGTTGAAAGCGGAGATTAAAAAGCTCTTCTTTCAGTTCTACCAGCTTTTTATTCAGCTCTGCGCCGGTCATGTCTCGAAGCTCTGTTGCTTTCATTATTGCTCATCCTCCAATCCGTCCCGTTTCACAAACTTACATTTGATAGGGAGTTTATGCATGGCAAGGCGAAGCGCCTCGCGTGCAATTGTTTCATCCACGTCCGCAATTTCGAACAGTACGCGGCCGGGCTTTACCACGGCTACCCAGTACTCGGGGCTGCCTTTACCGGAGCCCATGCGGGTTTCGGCTGGCTTTTCGGTAACGGGCTTATCCGGGAAAATCTTGATCCACACCTTACCGCCACGCTTGATATAACGTGTCATGGCGATACGAGCAGCTTCGATTTGGTTTGAGGTAATCCAAGAGGGCTCTAAGGCAACAATGCCGAAATCGCCCTGAGATACTGTATTGCCGCGCATCGCTTTACCGGTCATACGGCCGCGATGAACTCTGCGGTATTTTACGCGCTTAGGCAGTAACATTATTTGTTGCCTCCTTCTTTACGAGCTTGCGGCTTCGCGCCTTTCAGCACTTCGCCTTTGTAAATCCACACCTTAACGCCGGTTTTGCCGTAGGTGGTATTGGCTTCGGCAAAGCCGTAGTCAATGTCGGCGCGCAGGGTTTGCAGGGGGATTGTGCCTTCGTGATAATGCTCGGTGCGCGCGATGTCCGCGCCGCCAAGACGGCCGCCAACCTGCACTTTGATGCCCTTTGCGCCAAGACGCATTGCGCGTCCCATGCAAAGCTTCATCGCACGGCGGAAGGAAATGCGGCGCTCAAGCTGGCCCGCAATGTTTTCGGCTACCAGTGTGGCGTTTACGTCGGCGTTTTTCACCTCAATGATGTTTACGCTAACGCTTTTGCCGCCGCAGATTTTTTCAATCTGCAAACGCAGCTTTTCGATTTCGGCGCCCGCGCGGCCAATAACCATACCGGCCTTTGCGCAGTGGATGTTTACCTTAACCTTCGGTGCACGGGTTTCGCTGTCCACTGTGCGCTCGATTTCAATTTTCGGAATGCCTGCAGCGTAAAGCTGCTTTTTCAAGGTGGTGCGGATTTTGTGATCCTCTACGAGGGTGTCGCCAAACTCGCGCTTGGACGTAAACCAGCGGCTGTCCCAATCCTTGATAACGCCTACACGGAATCCGTTCGGATTAACTTTCTGACCCATACTGCTTTACCTCCTTACCCTTCAATTTCTTTAAGAACCACGGTGATATGGCTGGTTCTCTTTAATATTCTGAACGCACGGCCCTGTGCGCGGGGACGCATTCTCTTTAATGTGGGGCCGGGTGTGACAAAGCACTCCGCCACGTAAAGATTGTTTTTATCCATGTTATGATTCGCATCCGCATTGGCGGCAGCAGATTTCACCAGCTTGTAAAGGAGCTCAGAGGCGGCCTTCGGGGTGTACTGCAAAATAGCCAGCGCTTTGTCAAGGGGCTGATTGCGGATTAAGTCCAGCACAATCGTTACCTTGCGGGGCGCGATGCGGGCGTATCTAAGATGTGCCCTTGCTTCCATTGTAATCCTCTCCTATCCTTTATTTACCGGTGCTCTTCGAGCCGGAATGCCCTTTGAAGGTGCGTGTGGGGGCGAACTCGCCGAGCTTATGCCCGACCATGTCTTCCGTGACATACACGGGAACATGCTTGCGGCCGTCATGCACTGCAAAGGTGTGACCTACGAAATCAGGGAAAATCGTAGAGGAGCGGCTCCAGGTCTTGAGCACTCTCTTCTCGCCCGCGGCATTCATCGCTTTTACGCGCGCCAGCAGTACGGGCTGTACGAAAGGTCCTTTTTTAATACTTCTGCCCATGTCATTGCTCCTCTCTTAATCGTTTGCACGCTTGACAATAAATTTGTCAGAGCGATTATGATGCTTGCGGGTTTTGTAACCCAGTGCGGGCTTGCCCCACGGGGTAACAGGGCCGGGACGACCCACAGGGCTTTTGCCCTCACCACCGCCGTGCGGATGGTCGCACGGGTTCATGACGCTACCGCGAACGGTTGGACGCCAGCCCATGTGACGCTTGCGGCCAGCTTTGCCGAGATTGACGTTTTCGTGGTCGATATTGCCAACCTGGCCGATAGTGGCCATGCAGTTCAGCTGCACATTGCGCATCTCGCCTGACGGCAGACGAACGAGTGCATATTTGCCCTCTTTCGCCATCAGCTGCGCCATGTTGCCTGCACTACGCACAAGCTGCGCGCCCTTGCCGGGATACAGCTCGATGTTGTGGATAACAGTACCAACCGGAATGTTGGCAAAAGGCAAGCAGTTGCCGGGCTTAATGTCGGCATTGGCGCCGCTCATGATCACGTCGCCAACCTTAAGGCCTTCCGGCGCGATGATGTAGCGCTTCTCGCCATCCTCATACTGCAAAAGCGCGATGTGCGCCGAGCGATTCGGATCGTACTCAAGGGTTTGCACGGTAGCCGGCATATCCAGCTTGTTGCGCTTGAAGTCAATCACACGATACTTCGTGCGGTTGCCGCCGCCATGATGGCGAACGGTGATGCGGCCGGTGTTGTTGCGGCCCGCATGATGCTTCATGGGTTTGAGCAGGCTTCTCTCCGGCTCAACCTTGGAAAGGCCCGAGTAATCGGTAACCGTCATACCACGACGGCCCGGTGTAGTCGGTTTGTATTTTTTGATAGCCATTCGGTTTCTCCTCTTTCTTAAAGGCTAGTCAAAAGGACGCGTTGTTCCTTTTGAGTAGTTCTTATGACATTATCGGGTTCATATACCCATATCCGATTCCTAACAGGAATCTTACACCATGCTCTCGAAGAATTCGATGCCTTTCGAGGCAGCGGTGAGGGTGACAATCGCCTTTTTCGTGGCGGCGGTGTAACCCGCATGTGCACCCTGACGGCGGAAACGGCCGCGCACCGAAACGGTGTTGACCTTATCCACTTTCACACCGAACAGCTCTTCGGCTGCGCGGGCGATGTCGATTTTTGTGGCGGTGGTGGCAACCTTGAAGGTGTACTTCTTAGCGGCGACGCCTGCCATTGAAGCCTCGGTAATGATCGGGGCTAAAATGATGTCCTGAGCGGGTGTTTTCATACCGTATATACCTCCTCAAGTTTCTTCGCCGCGTCCACGCTGATGATAAATTTGCCGCCGTTCAGCACCGCATAGGTGTTGATGTTGTCGGCAGTAGTTGTCGCAACGCCCGGAATGTTGGAAGCGCTTTTTACAAGCTTTGTTTCCACAGACGGGGTAACGATAAGGGCTTTGCGGGTGGCGCCCACGGCAGCCAGCATGTTCACGACGGTCTTGGTCTTGTATTCGTTCACGGCAAGATCGTCAATCACGATGATGTCGCCGCTTTTTGCTTTTGCGCTCAGCGCAGAAAGCACTGCAAGGCGCTTCACCTTACGATTCAGCGAATAGCTGTAATCGCGGGGCTTCGGGCCGAGGGCGATACCGCCGTGTGTCCACTGCGGCGAACGTGTAGAGCCCTGGCGTGCACGGCCTGTGCCCTTTTGCTTCCACGGTTTTCTGCCGCCGCCGGATACCTCTGCACGGGTTTTGGTGCTCTGTGTGCCCTGGCGCTGATTGGCCAAGAAATTCACAACGGCCATGTGCATGACCTTTTCGTTCGGCTTGATGCCGAACACGGCGTCGGAAAGCTCAACTGTGGAAACCTTCTTGCCGTTCATGTCTAAAACGTCAAATTTTGCCATTTTGCTTTCCTCCTTTACGCCTTAACGCTGTCTGAGATGCAAACCACGCTGCCCTTAGGGCCGGGGATTGCGCCTTTGATAGCAATAAGATTGTTTTCAGCGTCAACCTTCGCAACCATCAGGTTTTGAATGGTAACGCGCTCTGCGCCGAGATGACCCGGCAGCTTCTTGCCTTTAAATACACGAGAGGGCGAGGAGCAGGAGCCCATAGAGCCCGCATGGCGGGACACAGGGCCGGTGCCGTGGGTTTCACGCAAGCGGTGGTTGTTCCAGCGCTTGATGGTGCCGGCGTAGCCTTTACCTTTGCTGGTGCCCACAACGTCGATATGCTCGCCCACTGCGAACAAGTCTGCTTTGAGGATGTCGCCGATGTTGATGGCGCTAATGTCCGCAAGGCGGAACTCGCGCAGCGTCTTCTTCGGGGCAACGTCTGCTTTGTCGAAGTGGCCTTTGGCGGGCTTCGATACTTTTTTGCTGGATACGTCGCCGTATCCGAGCTGCACGGCCACATAGCCGTCGCTTTCGATGGTTTTCTTCTGCACTACTGTGCAGGGGCCGGCCTCTACAACGGTTACGGGCACTACTTTGCCGTTTTCGTCGAAGATCTGCGTCATGCCCAGTTTCTTGCCGATGATTCCTTTGTTCATTTTTATGCCTCCTAATAGGTTATTGGTTGATACCGTATGGCACCAACATGACCGCTCCGGGTTTAGTGTCGGATGAAATGCCTGTCCTATATAATGTAGGATTAAAGCTTGATTTCAATATCGACGCCGGCGGGGAGCTGCAAGCTCATCAGAGCCTCCACCGTCTTGTTGGACGGCTTCAGAACATCGATTAAGCGCTTATGTGTGCGGGTTTCAAACTGCTCGCGGCTGTCCTTGTATTTGTGCACAGCGCGCAAAACCGTGATGATCTCCTTGTCGGTGGGAAGAGGAATCGGGCCCGAAACGCGTGCGCCTGTGCGCTTTACTGTCTCGACGATTTTCTCCGCCGCATTGTCAATCAACGTTGCATCATAGCTCTTTAAACGAATTCTGATTTTTTCCTTAACTGCCATTGTGTTCGCCTCCTTTAATTTTTGTGCTTTGGATGGGGCTGGATAAATACTGAACACTGCGCCGGGTGTACCACCGTAAGGCATCAGAAAAGCCGGTGAACCGCACAGCAGTTCCCCCGGACAAGACTTTGCAAATTAGGGTGGACATTGGTTTTCACAAGGAAAACGTATCCCTTTGCATCAGTATTGTTTCGCCCGGTTTAAAATCGGACATACTCGGCGGAAATTCCCCTCACAAAGTGAGGCCACCTCCCGCGTCAACGCATATCTAGCCTGCAAATACACATAGGCATTCACAGTCGCCTAATAATAATACCAAAAACCCCTCGCAAAAGCAAGGGGTTTTTAAAATAAATTTGTATTCGGTGCATTTTGTATAGATTAACAAAACAAACGCGTGCGCAATAGCATTAACTGTGCGAATAGCCCTGTGCCGCAAAACTCGATTTGTTTACAGTGCGCAATTCAAAAGCGTGTGTCGTGATTCTGCGGTTTTGCCTCTTCCCCGACACCCACAGGCGTAAAGCTCATCCTCCTACGGCAACCTGCGTCTTAGACGCGCCGCTGTTTGGGCTGAAGGCAGACACCTTTACCTGCCATTCACTATCCGCCTTTGCCCGCCCCGCACCTGTACCTAAAAAATAACCGAGTGCAAAAGCGGCGCAGATAATCACCAAAGCAATAGCCGCGAGAAATACTTTCTTTTTCATGTCTCCTTGCCCTCCCTCACATGTTTTCGCCGCGCTTTTGCAGTATTTGAAAAAGGCCAAATACCGCTGCCGTCACAAAAACGCCCATATAGTTTACAAGATATCGGTGCCCCGCCTCCCAAAGTAGCAGAAAGAGATACAGGCCGAATATGCTTACAAGTGGCACCGTAAAGCGATAATCGCGCCGTTTTAGCGCAAGAGCTGCCCCCGCGATGATCAAAGAAAACAGCAGCACATGATAGCCTTGAAACACATGCGAAGCCGCAGAAAAAAAGCGACCAGCGGGTGAAATGCACTCCACCAAAAAGGTTTGGCGCATGGGCGAATCGGCAGGCATGCCCTCTGCGCCGAGGGTGCCGCTGCCAAAGCTGCGCACGCCCTTTGCGTTTAAAAATTGCAAATAGCCAAAGGGGCCAAAATCGTTTAACCGCTGGCGCAAGGTGCGCAGTGTAACAGCCTGCTTATCCGCTTTGCTTTCTTCGTTCCACACAAGATAATTGTCTTCGGGATTGTGCGCGCCGTCACCCCCAAGACCCATCATCACCCATGAAAGCAGCGGCGTGGCGCGATCCTCGGCAAGGTTTTTATCCAAAATATGCGCGTACATAAAGCTGTTGAAAAGCATGCTCCACAAAAGAAAGCCCGCCGCCGTACTTGCCAATGCCGCCAGCATCAGGCGAAAGCGTTTGTGCAGCAGCATATCAATGGCCAGTGCCACCGCCGTAATTACTACCGAATATTTCAGCGCCATGCCAAAGCCCAGCAGCATGCCGCCAAATACAATCAGCCCATAGCGCAGCGCCGATTTTTGTGCCTTTTGTGCTTTGAGATAGAGATAAAAAGCAAGCGGCGCAAACAGCATCGTAGTGGTGTCGGTG
>JAGPHI010000144.1 GCA_018055565.1 Oscillospiraceae bacterium
GCTTTTGGATGGCCTGAACGCCATTGACGGCATTCGCTGGATTCGCCTTTTATATGCGTATCCCGAGCGTATCACGCCGCAATTTATCGCGGCAATGACGCGCAACGAAAAAGTGCTGCATTATTTAGATGTGCCCATTCAGCACAGCGAAACCCGCGTGCTGAAAGCGATGAACCGCAAGGGCACGCGCGAAACTGTAACGGCTGCGCTGGATGCGCTGCGCGCGGCGATGCCCGATATCACGCTGCGCACCACGCTGATTGCGGGGTATCCGGGCGAAACCGAGCAGGAGTTTGCGGCGCTTTGCGCATTTGTAAAAGAATATCGGTTTGACCGCCTGGGGTGCTTTGCCTATAGCGAAGAGGAGGGCACTGTGGCGGCGGATTTACCGCAATTGCCCGAGGCGCTGCGCGCCGAGCGCGCCGATGCCATTATGCGCTTGCAAAGCGGCATCATGAGCGAAAAGCAGGCAGCAAAAGTGGGGCAAACGCTGATTTGCGTGTGCGATGGCTACGATGAAGAAAACGGCATTTATGTTTTGCGCACCGAGGCCGACGCGCCCGAAATTGACGGCGAATGCTATGTGCAAAGCGAAAAAGAATTGGCTGTGGGCGCTTTTTACAGCGTGCGTATCGACGACAGCGATGTGTATGATGTGCACGGCACGGTGATCAAAGCGCTTTCGTAAAACGGCGGCCATCGGCGCAAAGCGTGCTTTGCGCGGGGCTATTATCAAAAATAGATAGAGCATGAGCGTGAAAATGCATTTTCACGCCGGGTTTTGTGCCTTGCGCGCCGAAGCGACACGCATTTGGTAACGCCAATAGGCCACGATGCCCCAGAAAGGAACGATATTACAATGAATTTGCCAAACAAACTTACACTTTTGCGTGTGGCGCTCATTCCAGTATTTATGGTGTTTGCATGGGGCACAAGCGCAGAGGGCTATGCCGGTGTTGCGCAGTGGTGCTATCTTTTGGCGGGTATCGTGTTTGCCGCCGCCAGCTTTACAGATTTTTTGGACGGGTTTTTGGCGCGCAAAAATCATATGGTAACGGACTTTGGCAAATTTGCCGACCCGCTTGCCGATAAGCTTTTAACCACAGTGGCGTTTATTTATATGCTGGTAAGCGGTGTGTGCAGCCCTGTGGTGCTGGCCATTATTTTGGCGCGCGAATTTGCGGTGTCGGGTGTGCGCATGGTGGCGGCCTCGGCGCCCGGCGGCAAGGTGATTGCCGCGAACATTTGGGGCAAATTAAAAACCGTTTTGCAAATGCTTACAATTATTGTGTATTATTTTGGCATGTTTTTCGAGAGCTTTACAAGCGGGCAAACACCCAATTCGCTTTCGGTAACGCATCTGGTTTCGTATGGGCTTTGCTGGCTGGTGGCCATTGTAACGGCGCTTTCGGGCGTGCAATACATTTGGCAAAACCGCGGCTTTATTAATACAGCAAAATGAAAAATATACAAAACATTCTTGTAATTCCCGATAGCTTTAAAGGCGGGATGTCGTCACAGTGCATTTGCGATTTGTGCGAGCGCGCCGTGCACGCCGAATGGCCGCATGCCGAGGTAGTAAAGCTGCCCGTGGCCGACGGCGGCGAGGGCAGCGTGGATGCCCTGCTGGCTGCGGCTGGCGGAGAAAAAATATTTTGCGCCGCAGCAAACCCTTTTAACGAAGAAACGCAATCGTTCTACGGCCTTTTGCCGGATGGCACGGCCATAGTGGAAATGGCGGCAGCCGCGGGGTTGCCCCAGGCGGGAGCGCGCAAAAACCCCATGATTACTACCACCTTTGGCGTGGGGCAGCTGATGGCGCACGCGATAAAAAACGGCTGCAAACAGCTGATTCTTGCAATGGGTGGCAGCGCCACCAATGATGCAGGGTGCGGCGCCGCCGCAGCGCTGGGCGTGCGCTTTTATAATGCCGAGGGCGAAAGCTTTGTGCCTGTTGGCGGCACCTTAAGCCAAATTGCGCGCATAGACACTACGGGCTGCCAATTGCATGTGCCGATTATTGCAATGTGCGATATAGACAATCCGCTTTATGGCGCGGCGGGCGCGGCGTTTGTGTATGCACCGCAAAAGGGCGCAGATGCAGCAATGGTGCAATGTTTGGACGAAGGGCTTCGCCATTTTGCGCAGGTTGCAAAACGTGATTGCGGTGTTGATGTGTCGCTTTTGCCGGGGGCAGGCGCGGCAGGCGGGCTTGGCGCGGGGGCAGTGGCTTTTTGGGGCGCTCGGTTGCAAATGGGCATTGAAACGGTTTTGGATGCAGTGCACTTTGATGCGCAGCTGGCAAAAGCGGATTTAGTAATTACAGGCGAAGGGCGCATTGATACGCAGTCCTTGCGCGGTAAAGTGGTATTGGGCGTTGCCAAACGCGCGAAGGCACAAAACGTGCCGGTGATTGCGCTTGTGGGGGATGTTGGGGACGGCATAGACAGTGCCTACGAGCAAGGCGTCAGCGCGGTGTTTTCGATTAACCGTGTGGCATTGCCGTTTGACCAGGCTGTCTTGCGAAGCGAGGCGGATTTATATGCAACGGTGCGCGATATTATGCGCTTTGCCAAAATATCTTGATTGTTTTTTAAAAAGGGACTGTGACGATTTTTGTTTCGTCACAGTCCCTTTTTGCGGGCGGAACTGGAATCCGCGCCTACAGTGTGTGGGGTTTTGCATTTGCGTGCGGAACTAGAATCCGCCCCTACAGTGTGGGGTTTTGCATTTGCGGGCGGATATGGAATCCGCCCCTACAATGCGTGGGTTTTGCATTTGCGGGCGGATATGGAATCCGCCCCTACAGTGTGGGGTTTTGCATTTGCGGGCGGATATAGAATCCGCGCCTACAGTGCGAGGGTTTTGCATTTGCGGGCGGAACTAGAATCCGCGCCTACTATTCTCTAATTTCTACTTTTTATATGCGGGCGTGCAGGGCAG
Source organism: Oscillospiraceae bacterium (assembly GCA_018055565.1). Taxonomy (GTDB): domain Bacteria; phylum Bacillota; class Clostridia; order Oscillospirales; family Ruminococcaceae; genus JAGPHI01. Next base: position 2,944 of record JAGPHI010000144.1, read on the forward strand.
CTCTTTCAACTCGGTTTTTACAATATCATCAATTAAATAGGCAGAATGGCATTGATGCAAAACAATAGCGCACCAATTGGCGTCGGGCGCAAGCGTTTGCGTTAAGCGCGCATAGATATCCGGCACATGGTCAAAGCTGCGGCAAAAATCTTCCAGCTGCGCGGGCGTAAGCGCCTGTACGCGCATGGCAGCTGTGCTCGTGGCAAGGCGTGGCGGCTGATAGTTGCGCTTTTCATAATGGGCTTGATACGCTTCGGCACTGCCTTTGCCCTCGATAAACAGCACGCCTAAATACGAAAAATTGTTGCCGTTTCCCCCTAAGGTGCCGGACACAGCAGTGCAAGACAGAAGCCGAGCGTCCTCGGGCAAGGGCGCATCGGCAAGCTGCTGCGCAAACGCGGGTGCCCCGCAGCGGCACAGCAGAATCCACACCTCGTGTGCCAATAGTGCCGCTGCAATCAGCCCGATTATCAGCCCTGCGATAACACACACCGCCGCAAAGCAGCGGGCAATCCGCTTTATCCAGCGCGCGAATACATTTGTGCCGTTCATACCATGCCTCCTGTTTATCTGCCTTGCAGTCGTATATGCAACTATAAGATAAGTATAGCACTTTTTGATGTTTTGTCAGCAGTAAATATGCAATAGGTTGTTGTATATTTGCATGAATTTTATGGGTTATCGCAAAAAATCCGCCGCACAAACCATTAACGGTTTGTGCGGCGGAACTGGAATCCGAGCCTCCGATACAGGGCGAGGGTTTTGCATTTACGGGCGGATATAGAATCCGCCCCTACAGTGTGGGGGTTTTGCATTTGCGGGCGGATATGGAATCCACCCCTACAGTGTGGGGTTTTGCATTTGCGGGCGGAACGGGAATCCGCGCCTACAGTGTGTGGGTTTTTGCATTTACGGGCGGATATGGAATCCGCCCCTACAGTGCGGTGGCTTCTATATTATCTGAGATTAAACCGCAAACGATTGAGTGCGGCATAATCTGCAAGTTAATTGCGCCCCTATTTTACACTATTTTTTCTTTTTATCCAGCCCCAAAAGCTTTGCGGCGGTGCTCCACAGATTGCCCATATTATAAACCACAATCAGTATCGTAAGCAATGTGCACCAAAGCGGCCAAAACGGCACTTCTTTGAGCATCAGCCCGCCACTGGCGCAGATAAGCGCCAAGTTAATGGCCATGCGGCCAAAGCCAAAATGGATTTTGATCAGCCCGCGCGTGTTGATAACGCGCAAAACAAACACGATAAAATAGCTGGCAAAGG
>JAGPHI010000145.1 GCA_018055565.1 Oscillospiraceae bacterium
TGTATATCAATGTGCCTACGGCAAGGGGCATGGCGATGTGGATTTGCGCAAGGCGCTGGAAATCAGCTGCAACTGTTATTTTGTTCATCCTGGCCTTGCGCTTGGCGGTGATGCCGTGCACGATGCCGCAAGCGCAGCCGGCTTTGGCGAGGCCACACAAATAGCAGGCACGTTATTTACAGCGCGCGGCAATCTGCCCGATAAGCAAACCTTGCAAGATAAGGGCCAGCTTTCTAGCCTAAGCTTTGGGCAGGGCGAGCTTTTGGCAACGCCGGCGCAGGTGGCCTCTTTTATGAATATCTTTGCAAATGGCGGCAAATATATTTCGCCCAGCTTTGTGGAGGGCACTGTAAACGAATATTTGCACAGCGTTACCGAAAGCCTGTATGCGCCCGTGCAGCGGCAGGTGTTTTCTGCACCGGTTGCCGACACGGTGCGTGATATGCTGCAAAACGTTGTAACAAACGGCCTTGCAAAAGCGGCCATGCCTCGCGAGGGCAGCGCGGCAGGGAAAACAGGCACGGCGCAAACGGGCCGCATGACGCAGGACGGCACAGCCGAGCTGATGGACGCATGGTTTGCGGGCTTTTTTCCGGCAGAAAACCCCGATTATGTTGTGGTGGTGTTATTGGACGAGGGCACCCATCAAAGCGACGAAGCTTGTGCCATTTTTGCCAAAGTGGTGGACACCATCAATCTTTGCCGCAACACACCGGCGCAGCCGCAATCCGAATATGCCCATTCTGCGGATGAATCTTGACAAAATCAACGCCGAAAGCTATACTATAACAGTAAAGAAATTTCAAAACATGCAAAAGCGATGAAAGGGCCAATGGTGCTCTTCGCGGCACAGAGAGGAAGCGCAAGGCTGCAACGCTTTCCCGCGAACAACCAAAGCCACCCCGGAGCTTCCGATGAAAGTCGGGCGTTTGTGCAGCGTTAATGCACGCAAAAGTGGCCAATAGCATTTTGCACGGATATGCAAGATGGTATGGCAATTTGGGTGGTACCACGGAACCGTTTTGGCTTTCGTCCCTTTCGAGGGGCGGAGGCCTATCTTTTTGCAAAAATATCTTTGAACAAATGGATGTACGTTTGAAAGAAAATCTTTCAAACGGGGTTTTGTGCCCCGCGCCAAAGCGGCGCATATGGCAAAGCCATAACGGCACAATGCCCAAGAAAGGAAGGGTATTAAATGGAGTACATGGGCTTAAATGAACTGCGCGAGAGCTTTCTTGCGTTTTTCGAAAGCAAAGGGCATATGCGCTTGGGCAGCTTTCCGCTAGTGCCAAAAAACGACAATAGCTTATTGTTAATCAATTCCGGCATGGCGCCGATGAAAAAATGGTTTTTAGGGCAGGAAGCAGCGCCCTCACCGCGCGTTGCCACATGCCAAAAATGCATCCGCACGCCCGATATCGTGCGCGTGGGCATTACCGCACGCCACGGCACGTTTTTTGAAATGCTGGGCAATTTCAGCTTTCAAGATTATTTTAAAAGCGAGGCGATCGCTTGGGCATGGGAGTTTTTCACGGTAGTACTGCAAATCCCGCCCGAAAAGCTGTACATTTCGGTATATCTTGAGGACGATGAGGCGTGGGATATCTGGACAAAAACCATCGGCGTTGCCGAGGACCATATGGTGCGCTTTGGCAAAGAGGATAATTTTTGGGAGCATGGCTCCGGCCCGTGCGGCCCATGCAGCGAAATTTATTTCGACCGTGGCCCCGAGCACGGCTGCGACAAAGCCGATTGCAAAGTTGGCTGCGATTGCGACCGTTATATGGAAGTGTGGAATCTTGTGTTCTCGCAGTTTGATTCCGACGGCAAAGGCAAATATGCGCTTTTAGAGCGCCCCAATATCGACACAGGCATGGGGCTTGAGCGTCTTGCCTGCGTTTTGCAGGGTGTAGACAATCTGTTTGAGGTAGACACCGTGCGCAATATCCGCGCGCATGTAGAAAAAATTACAGGCAAGCAGTATGGCGAAGACGCGAAAACCGATATTTCGCTGCGCGTAATTACCGACCATATTCGCTCCACCGTGTTTATGATTGGCGATGGCATTTTGCCCTCCAACGAGGGGCGCGGCTATGTGTTGCGCCGTCTTTTGCGCCGCGCCGCGCGGCACGGGCGCATGCTTGGTGTTAATAAGCCCTTTTTGGCAGAACTATGCGAAACGGTGATCCGCGAAAACGGCGGCGCATACCCCGAGCTTTGCGAGCACAGCGATTATATCAAAAAAACCATCGCCGCCGAGGAAGAGCGCTTTTCTCGCACAATCGATCAAGGCCTTGCCATCTTAAACAATTTGGTAGATGCCATTGAAAAAGCAGCCAGCGAAGGCAAACGCCGCATCCTGTCGGGCATCGACGCGTTTAAGCTGAATGACACATTCGGTTTCCCGCTGGATTTAACCAAAGAAATTGCGGCAGAGGCCGGCATCGAAGTAGACGAAGAAAACTTTAAAGCCGAGATGCAAAAACAAAAAACAAAGGCAAGGGAAGACCGCTTAAAGCGCGACATTTCCGGCTGGACAGCCGATTTGTTTGGCGCTATCGAGGCGCAGCCCACCACCTTTGTGGGCTATGATACCCTGGAGGGCGACGGCACGGTGCTGGCGCTTTCTGATGGCGAAGAGCTTTCTGATGCAATCAGCGTGGACGAGGAAGAAAAAGACGGCGTTTTGGTGGTGCTGAACAGCACGCCCTTTTACGCCGAAAGCGGCGGCCAGGTGGCCGATACCGGCAGCATGATTGCGCAAAACGGCGCGCGCTTGCAGGTAAATGCCGTCAAAAAAACGCCAAAGGGCTTTTTTGTGCATAGCTGCACATTGCAAAGCGGCACCTTGCATGTGGGCGATCATGTGGTATCCAGCGTCAATAAAGAGCTGCGCCGCGCCATCATGCGCAATCACACTTCGGCGCATCTTTTGCAGCGCGCCTTGCGCGAGGTGCTGGGCGAGCATGTGCATCAGGCAGGCTCCTTTGTGGATGCCGAGCGCGTGCGCTTTGACTTTACGCATTTCAGCGCCGTTACCCAAGAGGAACTGGCGCAAGTGGAAAATATTGTAAACCAAAAGATTATGGATGCGCTGCCGGTTACCGTGAAAACGATGCCAATTGCGCAGGCGCGCGAGATGGGCGCAATGGCGCTGTTTGGCGAAAAATACGGCGACATTGTGCGTGTAGTGGATGTAAGTGGCTTTTCTACCGAGTTTTGCGGCGGCACACATGTCAGCAATTCTTCGCAGCTTGGCCTGTTTAAAATATTGTCTGAATCCTCGGTTGCAGCAGGCATCCGCCGCATCGAGGGCACAGCGGGCTACGGCGTGCTCAAGCTTTTGGATGAGCGCACAAAGCTGCTTATCGACGCATCTGCCAGCTTAAAGGCGGCCACCATCAGCGATTTGCCGCTGCGCGCGGCAGGCGTGGCGCTGGAGCTAAAAGGCATGCAAAACGAGCTGGAAGCATTAAAAACCCAAATTGCCAACAGCCAGCTGGACGGCCTTTTTAAATCGCCCAAAATGGTGGGCGAGGCACGCATATTTGCGCTGTATGCATCGGGCACATCGCCAGACGCTTTGCGCAAAATGTGCGAGCTTATGCGCGATAAAGCCCCGCGCTGCGTTGGCGCGCTGATGGGCAGCGTGGATGGCAAAACCACCCTTGCGGTTACCTGCGGCCCGTTGGCACAAGAGATGGGCCTTTCTGCGGGCGTTTTGGCAAAAGAAATTGCGGCCATTGCAGGCGGCTCTGGTGGCGGCAAGCCCGATTTTGCGATGGCGGGCATCAAGGATACCACAAAGGTAGACGAGGCGCTGGCAGCCGTGCCGGACATTGTGGCAAAATATTTAAACGTATAGTCGGCATACAATACGAAAGGATGGATTGCGATGCAGGATTGTTTGTTTTGCAAAATGGCGGCGGGGGATATCCCCACGCGCAAGCTATATGAAGATGACGACATTTTGGCTTTTTACGATATCAACCCGCAGGCGCCTGTGCATTTTTTGGTAATCCCGAAGCGGCACATCGCTTCACCCGCTCACATTACCGAGCAAGACGCAGCGCTGATTGGCCATATCCATGCCGTTATCGCAGCCCTTAGCCGCGAACTGTCTTTACAAGACGGGTACCGCATTGTTTCCAACTGCGGTGAGCACGGCGGGCAAAGCGTGGCGCATTTGCACTTTCATGTGCTGGCAATGCGCAGCCTTGCAT
>JAGPHI010000146.1 GCA_018055565.1 Oscillospiraceae bacterium
CAAGGTGTATATCGCGGGCGAGGACATTTGGGCAAAGCCGCAAGACATTCGCCGCTTTCGCTTTATGGCGGGGCTGGTGTTTCAGTATCCCGAATATCAATTGTTTGAAGAAACGGTGCAAAAGGACATTGCCTTTGGCCCGCGCAATATGGGCCTTTCCGCGCAGGAAATTGCGCGCCGCGTTAAAACTGCGTGCGAATTTTGCGGCATTACTAACGAGATGCTAGAGCGCAGCCCGTTTGAACTTTCGGGCGGGCAAAAGCGCCGCGTAGCCATTGCGGGGGTACTGGCGATGGAGCCGCGCTTGCTTGTATTGGACGAGCCTGCCGCCGGGCTTGACCCCGAGGGGCGCGACACGATATTAAGCCAGCTTAAGCGCTATCACCGCGAAACAGGCAGCACCGTGGTGCTTGTGAGCCATTCGATGGAGGATATCGCCAAATACGCCGACAAGGTGCTTGTGATGAATGCGGGCAAAATTGCCATGTATGACGACACCGAAAAGGTGTTTGCCCGCGCGCCCGAGCTTTTGGAGCTGGGGCTTTCGGTGCCCGAGGTAACAAAGATTTTCCTGCGCCTACAAGAAATGGGGCTTTCGGTGCAAACCGACGTTTATACGGTGCAGTATGCGGTGGACGCTGTGCTGCGCTACGCCAACGCGCGCAAAGCGGGGCAAAACACGGTGGGAGGTGCCGCCCATGCTTAGAGATATCACCATCGGCCAGCATTTTCCTGGCACATCCATTGTGCACAGGCTTGACCCGCGCATTAAGCTTTTATTAACGCTTGGCTACATCATCGTGCTGTTTGTGGGCTCTAACCCGCTGGGTTTGGTGCTTTCCACGGCGCTTTTGGCGCTTTTGTACATGGTGGCCAAAATTCCGCTAAAGCTGATTGCCAAAAGCATTAAGCCAATTTTTCCGATTATCCTGTTCACGGCTGTGTTAAACTTGTTTTTTTTAACGGGCGAGGGGCAGCCGCTGTTTGCATTTTACTTTTTAAAAATTTATAAAGAGGGCATATATTACGCCATCATTATGGCGGTGCGCATTATCTGCTTGATTGCAGGCACCAGCCTTTTAACCTATACCACCAGCCCAATTGCCCTTACAGATGCCATCGAGCGCATTTTAAAGCCGCTTGCAAAGCTGCATTTGCCCGTGCACGAGCTGGCAATGATGATGACCATTGCACTGCGCTTTATCCCCACCTTAATTGAGGAAACCGATAAAATTATGAATGCGCAAAAGGCGCGCGGCGCGCAGCTGGATTCCGGCTCGCTAAAAACGCGCGTGCAAGCGCTGGTGCCTGTGCTGATTCCGCTGTTTATCTCGGCGTTTCGCCGTGCAGACGAGCTGGCAATGGCAATGGAGTGCCGCTGCTATCAAGGCGGCGAGGGGCGCACGCGCTTAAAGGTGCTAAAGCTTACGGGCAGCGATTTTGTGTGCACCGTAGTGTGCGCGCTGCTTTTTACCGTGATTGGGATGAGTGGCCATATCGTATCATTGTTGCGGTAAGATAGCGTTTTTGCTGTACGATAGTGCTGTTGCGTAAGATAGCGCTCTTGCTGTTATATAGTGTTTTGCTTTATACAGCGTTTTTGCGATACTGTAGCGCTTTGGCGCAATATTTTAAAAGTATAAAGGAGGCGTGGGCTTGCAAACCTTAATCACCATCAGCTTTGTCGGCACGCGCTATCACGGCTTTCAGGTGCAAAAAAACGCGCTTTCGGTGTGCGAAACCTTGCAAAATGCAATGGAAAAGCTATATGCCTGCCGCCCAGACATTAAGGGCTGTTCGCGCACAGATTCGGGCGTGCACGCAGTGGGCTTTTGTGTAAGCTATACGCAGCCAAAGCCCATTGAGCTACGGCGGCTGCCGCTTTCGTTAAATCAATATTTGCCAAAGGATATCCGCGTGCAGCACGCACAAGCCGTGCCCGACGATTTTCATGCGCGGTATGACGCGGTGGCGAAGGAATATGTGTACCGCATTTTAAACAGCCCTGTGTGCGACCCCTTTCAGCAGGATTTGTGCTGGCGCTGCGGCGGCCATTTAGACGAAGCGCGCATGGCCGAGGCAGCGGCGTATTTTGTGGGCAAACATGATTTTTCGGCGTTTATGTCGGCAGGCAGCGACATTACCGACACGGTGCGCGAGGTGCAGTTTTTCACTGTGAAGCGCGAGGGCAAAAACATTACGCTGCACATCTCGGCAGATGGATATTTATACAACATGGTGCGCATCTTGGTGGGCACCATCAAAGAGGTGGGCACGGGCCATCGTGCGCCAACGGATATGCCCGCTATTTTACAAAGCAAAACGCGCCTAGCCGCAGGCGATACAGCGCCTGCATGCGGGCTATATCTATATAAAGTGCATTACAGCTTACACCCATAGCTGTATGGAATTTATCCGAAAGGGCAAAGCGTTTGCAAGAGCTGTCTTGTAAACAAAATGGTCAATCTATGCAAGAAGAACGAATCGACGCGATGAAAATCGAGCAGCTGCGCCGCCGTAGAAAGGGGCGTCGGCTGCGCACGCTGGCGCTTTTGGTGGTGGCTGGCGCTTTGGTGCTGGCATATTTTACAGGGCTTTACGGCGCGGGGCTTTCGGTGCTGGGCGACGTTGTGGATTCAGCCGCTGCCGCTATCGACAGGGGCGAGGGCTTTCCCATGCCGCTTACTTTAACGGGATTTCGTTCGGCGCAGCCACTTAGCGGCGGCTTTGTGGCGCTTGGGGAAAACGATTTAACAATGGTTTCCTCCTCTGGCAAGGAGCTGCGGCGTATTCAGCATGGTTATGCACGCCCCGCGATGTCGGTGGGCGATTCCCGCGTGTGCTTGTATAATCGCTCTGGCACCGAGCTTTGCATCGAAAGCCGCAGCCGCACCTTATTTAAAAAAGTGTATGACCAGCCCATTCAATTGGCAACCATCAACGAGGGCGGCAGCTTTGCTGTTGTTACGCGCTCTGCTAGGTATGAGGCCGAGCTTACAGTGTATAATTCGTTGTTTGAACCCATATATTTTTGGTATTCGGCAAAAGATACCCCCACGGTACTTAGCCTTTCGCGCACAGGGCGGCAAGTTGCCGTTGCCTGTCTTACCAGCGAGGGCGGGGCACTTGGCACAAGCTTGTATCTTTTAGACACCGGCCTTAACGAGCCTGTGGCCACCATTAAAACGCCCGATGGCATTTTATTGGCGATGGAATACCTGCCAAACGGCAATCTTTTGGCGGTTTATGACGGCTTTGCCGCCATTTATGCACAAAAGGATGGCGCACAGCTCTATCGCTATGACTTTGCAGGGCGCGCGTTACATCGCGCAGATATAAATGGCAAGGGCGCGGCGCTGGTGTTTGCTGCTGCGGGCAATTCCGCACACAGCTCGCTTGTAATTTTAGACGATAAGCTTACCGAAATTGGCGCGGCCACACTGGGATTTACCGTGCGAGATATCGAGCAAACGCGCACAAACGTGTTTTTGGCAAGCGATGATGCGCTGTATACCTACGGCCTTGACGGCACTTTATGGGGGCAAACCGCTATCGAGCCCGCCCCCAATGCCATTATTAACGCAAAAGAGCTTTTGGTGCTGACGGATGCCAAAGCAGAAAGCATTGCGATACCCGCGCGTGCAAAACAATAAGCGCAAGCCATAGAGGATAAACCAAACAAGATAGCCAAAGCGTATCGCAAGCCGAAAGATATCGCAATGCCAATGATACCACCCGCAAAACCCCGTAATCCGCAAAAATATTGTTGCAAAAACCGCCATAAAGCCGAAATTTTGCCCCAAAAAAATCATAAAGAATGGAGAATTGCATATGTCACCTGCTATCATCTTGGATATCGTACTCGTTGCAATTTTGGTCTTCACCGCTTATACTTATATGAAGAGTGGTTTTTTGTCCAGCATCACGCGCCTTGTGGGGAATTTGCTTTCCCTTTTGGCAGCCATGCTGGTGTCTAACAAGCTTTCGCCCGCTGTGTTTGACCGCTTTTTTAAAACGGGGCTTGTGGATAAAACCGCCAGTGCGCTTTCCGTGCAGGGTGCGGCTTATTTAGAAGAACTGATTCAAAGCGTTTCAGGCTTTTTTCCGGTGCAATTTACCGAAGAGCTTTTTGCAAAGGCGCAAAGCCTAATGAGTACAGGCGCGCCGGATTTGGCAAAGCAGCTGGTGGAAGAAGTGGTGTCGCCACTGATGGTGCCCGTT
>JAGPHI010000147.1 GCA_018055565.1 Oscillospiraceae bacterium
CAAGGTGGGTATCATGGACGGGCCCGACACCATGATGATGCGCACCGCAAACACAAAGCATAGCACAATAATAGCCAGCGCAAACACTAAAGAATCGTACCATTCTAATATTGCCAGCTTTGCATCATCTTTGTTTTCCATCATCATGCGCTTCCCTTTCAAAAAATGGCCAATACGAAAAAGCCTATGATAAAATCTTTCAAAAAAGGCCTTTGGAACAATAGCACGTTTTATCATGCGCCTATAGTAACAGTGTACGCAAATATAGGCTAAAATAACAAAAAAAGGGACAATGTACATTGTCCCTTTTTGAAAGTTTATCGAAGCTGCTCTTTGACTTTGGCAGACTTGCCGGTGCGCTCGCGCAGATAGAAAAGCTTTGCGCGACGTACACGCCCTTTGCGCACAACCTCTACGCTTTCAACAAAAGGAGAGTTTACCGGAAATACGCGCTCAACGCCAACGCCATAAGAAGAACGGCGCACAGTAAAGGTTTCGGCAACGCCACCATGCTTTTTGCCGATAACAGTGCCTTCAAAGGCCTGAATGCGCTCGCGCTCGCCTTCTTTAATGCGCACAGACACCTTAACGGTATCGCCCACGTTAAATACGGGCTTGTTTTCTTTTACCATGCCCTCGGTAATGATTTTCATTGCGTCCATAAATTACAATCCTCCAAATATTTGTGACATTCATACCCGACTTTTAAAAAATGCAAGCCGACAGAGGACTGCCCGTTTAATGTGTTGCCATTAACCCCTACTGTTTGGTACAGTGGACATAACGCTCATATATAATAGCATAATGCTTTGTAAAATGCAATAGTTTTGAGAATGTTTTTTGGTAAAAATGGAAAAGCATTAAGGCGTTAATAATTTGTCGCTACCGGCAAAAAATTGCGGCACTTTGCCCACAACTAAGGTTTGCGCTACGCACATTTCGTTTTCCACGGTAATGCTGGTGGAATAACCCGGCAAAATAGCGCTCATCTGCACCGAAAAGCGAATATAAATGCTGTGCTCGGTTTGGTTAATGCCCGCCGAGCTCATCTTATTGCTGATTTCGCTGCTAACGTAAGAAGCCGGCACAATTTTTAAATGGATATCGGGCCCGCGCCCCGCTAATAGCTGCCAGCCCAGCAGCGTGCCCAGCGGCACGGCAATATCCTGCTTTTCAATGGAAAGCAGCTTATTGCTGACAGCATCGGTAAGCTTGGCTTTGAAACGGTTGATTTCTACTGAATTGATGTGCACTGCCGATACGCTGCCATCGTCGGCTTTATCGGTAATCATAATGGTGTTATATACATCGCCGCTATCTGCCAGCACCTCCATAACGGCTTCGTTCATGGCAAGCATCGAAATAACGCGGCATTGATATTGCGACATTGTGGTGATAACAGGGCGCAAGCTTTTGTCGAGCGCGGTGAACAAAAGCACCACAGTGGCAAACGCCAAAGAAGCACAAAAAACGGTATAGGCGTGTTTTGAAATGCGCGGCTTTCTTCGCCTCATTTATCCCACCTCTTCCCCTTGCAGTATATTCACCAAATAGTGAAAATGTGCCGAAAAAGGCTTTTTAATGGGCAAATACAGCGCTGTTTTATAAAAAAGTGCCCCAATGGATTGTTTTGCCGTTTTAGAGAACGGCCATGTGCGCATTTGCGTGCGCACGGCGATAAATGCAAAATCGCTTGCCATGCCGAATGCAGAAGCACTGGGATGTGCAAGCAGTTTTGATTAAAAACGCCCAAAACGAATGAATCGTTTTGGGCGCATGCAATTAAATCGAAATGGTAGAAGCGATATCCAACATGGCGGTATCCAGTGTTTTATACATCGAAAGTGCCACGGAAATATCATAATCCACAATGGATTCCGCGCGCGTTGCCACTACGCGGTTAAAAATGCCCTTGCTGATAAGCTCTACTGCATGATATCCAAGACGGCTTGCCACCACACGGTCGCGCAAAGAGGGCGAGCCGCCGCGCTGCACATGGCCAAGCACCGTTGCACGGGAATCAATACCTGTACGCGCTTGAATTTCGTTTGCGATATCGCTTGCATGCCCAACGCCCTCGGCGTTGATGATAATGAAATGCTTTTTACCTGTTTTTTGCGTGCGCTGCATTTTAGAAAGCACATCACGCTCAAGGTCATACGGCACTTCGGGCACTAAAATGGCCAGCGCGCCAACGGCAATGCCCGTATTCAGCGCGATATAGCCCGCGTTACGGCCCATAACCTCTACAACGCTGCAACGGTCATGGCTTTGGGTGGTGTCGCGCAGCTTATCAATCATCTCAACAGCGGTATTCATCGCGGTGTCGTAACCGATGGTGTAATCGCTGCATGCAATATCGTTATCAATGGTGCCCGGAATGCCGATGCACGGAATGCCCTGTGCGGCCAAATCCTTGCAGCCACGGAACGAGCCGTCGCCGCCGATTACCACCAGCGCATCAATATTTTCTGCACGGCAGGCTTCAGCTGCCTTTTTTTGCCCTTCAATGGTTTTGAACTCAAGGCAGCGCGCCGTATACAAAATTGTACCGCCGCGATGAATGATTTCAGAAACGCTGCGTAAATTCATTTCGCAGATGTCGCCCGTCAAAAGGCCGTTATAGCCATGACGCACACCTTTTACGTTATATCCTCGTGTAATGGCGGTGCGCACCACAGCGCGAATAGCGGCGTTCATGCCCGGAGCATCACCGCCGCTGGTTAAAACGCCGATTGTTTTGATATTGGTGTCCATATAAAATCCTCCTCAACACTAAAGCTCAAGTTATAATTATATTCCACTCTTACGTAAAATTCAACTATAACGCACATAAAAACACATATTTCTATTTTACGACAACATTTTGTTCACCCAACACGCTTGCAAGCTCTTTGAGCATAGTGCTATTGGTGGCAACCCAAAGGCGTTTTGGGGCAAGCACTGTTTTTTTATCATCTTCAAAATGCAGATACACGGGCATTTCCCCTGAAAAAATATCCAGTAAATCGCATACTTTTTCATAGGCACTGCTTGTTTGAGATGGCAGCTTGAGCCAAAGGCCAGATTTGTTCTTTTTTGTGTCTACGCGCAGCTTGCCCGGCTCGTATTCCTTGATATCAACCAGTGTTTCTGCCAAAAGCTTTGGCGCTTCGTCCTCTTTGATTGAAATGCGCCCGCGCACCACCACAACGGCATTATCCTGCACGGCCGTGGCGCTGGCTAGCAAAACTTTGGGAAACAGAATCACTTCCATTGTGCCGCTTAAATCCTCTACCGTCAGAAAGGCCATCATGCTGCCCGCCTTCGTGGTGATGGATTTGTGTTTTACAATGGTGCAAACAATTACGATATATTGTTCATCATAGCGCTCGCCGCCCTCGCCCGTAATTTCATTGATAGTACAAGTGCCAATTTTATCAATAATTTCACGGTATTGCCGCAGCGGATGACCCGATAAATACAGGCCACTTACCTCTTTTTCCAGCTGCAACATGATATCATACGCATATTCTTCTTTGGGCTCTACTCGATAACCTACATCCTCTGCCGCCGAGCCAAACAAATCCATCTGCCCGTCCAAATTCTTGCGCGCATCATTTTCTACGCTTTTTAATATGCCCTCCAGCGCATCAATCATCGCGTGGCGCGAGCTTTCCAAAAGGTCGAACGCGCCGCTTTTAATCAGGCTTTCCACAGCGCGGCGGTTAATTTCGGTGCCATGCATGCGCTGGCAAAAATCGTAAAGGCTTTTATATGGTGTGCCAGCGCGATTTCTCACAACGGTGTCAATCAGATTACGCCCCACATTTTTAAGCGCCAAAAGCCCAAAGCGAATATCGTGATCCTCTACGGTAAAGCCTGCGGCGCTTTTATTGATATTCGGCGGCAGCACGTTGATTGCGATGCGCTGGCATTCGGCGGTATATTCAATTACTTTATCGGTATTATCCAGCACGCTGGTTAATAAGGCCGCCATAAATTCGCGTTGATAATGGCACTTTAAAAATGCGGTTTGATATGCCACCACGGCATAAGCCGCCGCGTGTGATTTATTAAACGCATAGGAAGCAAAGCTGGACATTTCATCAAAAATGGCGTTTGCCACGTCCTCGGGCACACCATTTGCCAAACAGCCGACGCACACTTTGCCGTCCTCTTGGCTGCCATGAATAAAATTGTGGCGCTCTTTTTCCATAACATCGTGCTTTTTTTT
>JAGPHI010000148.1 GCA_018055565.1 Oscillospiraceae bacterium
GCGCCAGCACGCCGATTTCATCGTGGCCTTTCACGTTTACGCGCACGTCGTAATTGCCCTTAGCCATTTCGCCTGCCGCACGCGAAAGCTTGGAAAGCGGATTGGTAAACCATCGGCTAAAAAAGTAAGCCCCCGGAATGCTGACAAGCAGCACAATCAGCACCACCCAAAGCATCTGCCGCTTTAACACCACGGTGGCCTGCCCGATGCGCTCAAGGCCTGTGGATACAATGACCACGTAATCCCCCGCCGAGCGCGAAATAACCATTTGTTCTTCGCCCGGGCGGTCGGAATTGATGGTAAAATGATTATCGGAATACGCCAAAATCTGCGCGCGCATCGATATGGCCGCGGGCGTGGACCAATAATCGCCGCTTGCCACGCCAAACCAAGACACCGATTTACCCGGTGGGTGCAAAAGGCAATGCTCGTGCATGCCCTCGTAGCCCATCAGGTGCAGATTGTCCTTTGTGATAATTTCAATGCATTTGCCCGAAAGCTGATTATTCAGCATATCGTTCAGCTCTTGCTTAAAATCTGCGTTCACGCCCATTGCGTCGTAAATCACGCCGTGCTTTTCAATCAGCGCCGCTGTGGTATCGGCCATTTTGGTTAGCTCGGTTTCAATCATATCCACATAGGTTGGCTCTAAAAGCTGCACATTTAAAAGCCACACCAGCCCAATGAGCATCGCGCCCACCGCCAGCACAAACAACATCAGCTTATGCCGAATGCTGCGAAACCATTTTCCTTTCACGGCGGCCTCCTTGCAAAGTGTGTATCCTGCTGTTTAAAGCGGGCGCTTTATCCCTTTGGGTCAAATTTATAGCCGATGCCCCACACCGTTACAATGCAATCGCGGTACGCGCCGATATGGCTGCGCAGCATTTTTACATGGGTGTCCACCGTGCGGTCTTCGCCGTAATAATCGTAGTTCCACACCTTTTGCAAAATCTTTTCGCGCGATAAGGCAATGCCGCGGTTGGCCGCAAGAAATACCAGTAAATCAAATTCCTTTGGCGTAAGCGCGGCTTCTTCGCCCGCAATTTTTACACTGTGGGAGGCCGTGTCAATCACCAAATCGCCAAATACAAAGCTTTCGCCGTCGGCTTGCTCTTTTGGCAGCGTGCGCGACAAAACCGCCTTTACACGCGCCACCAATTCGCGCGGGCTAAACGGCTTTACCACATAATCGTCTGCGCCGCTTTCCAGCCCCGCCAGCTTATCATATTCTTCGCCGCGCGCCGTCAGCATAATGACAGGCGTATCCATCTTGCGCACGCGCATTTCGCGCAAAGCCGTCATGCCGTCTACAAACGGCATCATAATATCTAAAATTACAAGGTCAATGCCGCCCACTGCCAGCGCGGCCAGTGCCGCAGAGCCATCGGTGGCTTCCTCGCAGGCAAAGCCCTCGTGCTGTAAATGCTCGCGGATTAATTCGCGAATGCGCGGCTCATCATCAACAATTAAAATCTTTACCATGTTGGCACCTCCACTGAACTTGTTGTATTGTTTCTTCTATGTTTCTATCTTACGGCTATGGTATGTAAAAACTGTGAAAATACTTTGCACAGAAAACAAATTTTGCATTTGCAAAACAAAAAGGCACAATGCGCGCATCCCTAGCGCACAAGCTTTCCGCCAACGCGCCCAGAGACAAAGCAAATTGTGCCCCTTGCATGATATTGTTTTATTACTCGGCGTTGCGCGCTACAAGCTCGCTTAAAAGCTTTGGCAGCATTTCTGCAATGTCCTCGTTTGCAAACTGGCACGTGCCCACCGCTTTGTGCCCGCCGCCGCCATATTGCAGCATCAGCGCGCCCACATCCACTTTGCTAGTGCGGTTTAATATGCTATGCCCCACTGCAACCGAGCAGCCCTCGCCGCCGCGCCCGCTGACAATCCATGCCGAAATATTGGCCTCGGGATACAGGCTGTAAATCATAAAGCGATTGCCCGTGTAAATGGGCTCCACGCCGCGCAAATCTGTGATAATCACCGCGTTTTCCACGCGGGAATGGCTGTGCACCATCTCGATAAACAGCTCTGTTTGCTCGGCATATATAGCGGCGCGCTCCTCTACATCGGGCTGCGCCATAATCTCCTCGATATCCATTGTGCGGCACCAATCAATCAGCTTTTCCATCAATTGATAATTGCTGATGGTAAAATTGCGAAAGCGCCCGAGGCCCGTGCGCGGGTCCATAATAAAGCCCAGCAAAATCCACGGAGAAGGATGCAGCACATCCTGCACCGTAAGATTGGCGGAATCCACGCGATCCACCGCGTCTAACAGCGCGTCAAACTGCGGAAATTTAGCCTTTCCGCCATAAAAATCATACACAATATGTGCCGCAGAGGGCGAGGGGCGGCTGTCGCCCCTGTATTTGCCGCTATACGCGTTGCGCTCGGCCTCGCTGGAATGGTGGTCAAACCAAAGGCCGCAGCCCTCAACATATGGCACATTTGCCAAGCAGTCCTGTTCGCAAACTTCAATTAAGCCATCTTGTAAATCTTTGGGGTGTGCAAATTTGCACGAATTAATGATGCCCGCTTCTTTTAAAAAAACGGCGCAGGCAAGGCCATCAAAATCCGAGCGTGTAATCAGTCTCATATGAAAATCTTCCTTTCAGGCAATTTGCCATAAAATGCGATTCTATTTGCTTATAGTCTACCACATGTTTATCCGTTTGACAATCATTTTGCCGCTGAAAAAAGGCGAAAATAAAAAGGCTTGCCGCCTGCAAATGCAGACAGCAAGCCCCGATGCTTTTCATGAAAAACCGATTTTGCAGCGCGTACCCATTGCCCGTATTGGGCAAAAGCGCGGCTGTTTTAGCCCAATAAAATAGCCGTTAGCTCCATCGGGCTTACGTTTTCGCCGTTTTTATAAGCGCGCATATTGCCGCTGGCAATCTCGTCAATTAAAATTACTTCGTTTGCGTTAAAGCCAAATTCAAATTTGATATCGTACAGCTCCGCGCCTTTTTTGGCAATTTCCTGTGCCACAATCGCCGTAATTTTTTTGGTGGCGCTTTCAATGGCTTTATATTGCTCGCTAGACATAATGCCCAGCATCGACAGCGCTTCTTCGGTGATCAGCGGGTCGCCGCGGTCGTCATCCTTGATGGTCATTTCCACATAATAATCCAGCTTGTCGCCCTCGTTTACATAGGCGCCATAGCGGCGCACAAAGCTGCCCACTGCGCGCAGGCGGCAGATAACCTCAAGCCCTTTGCCAAACGGTGTTGCGGGCAGCACTTCCATTGTGCTTTCGTCCACATCTGCGCTGACGTAATGGGTTTTCACGCCTGCCTCGTTTAAAAGCGCAAAAAACATCATGCTTACTTTCAGATTTTCGCGCCCAATGCCCTCGATATGCGCGCCGACGGTGTTTGCGCCGGGGTCAAACACGCCGTTTTCGCCGGTCATGTCGTCCTTGAATTTTAAAAGGTAGTTGCCATTCTCCAGTGCAAAAACGTCTTTGGTTTTTCCTGTGTAAACCTTTTTCATTCTTTTACCCATCCCTTTTCTGCCGCTAGGCGGCGCCCGTTTATAAATCCAACTGCATAAGTATACCATAAAAAACGCTTTTTTCACAATGCAAAAGCATAACAAATATGCCGTATATGCCCTGTGGTTTTTCGGCAAAAGCACCGTAAGACATACTTATTTATTGTTGCAAGTGCCTGTGGGGGGCAAACGAAACCCGTTTGTCCAAGCGAAACCCGCGCGCCACTAAAGCCGTTTTGTGTCCAAACGCTTTTACCTTGCAAAACCCGCACGCCACTCTAAAGCCCGTTTGCCCAAGCGAAACCCCGCCCCGCTAAAGCACGCTTTTTCTCCAAACGCTTTTACCTTGCAAAACCCGCGCGCCTTTCTATAGCCAGTTTGCCCACGCAGCACGGCGCAAATGCTTGCAAAACGCCGAAAGCGCACGCCGAACCATCGGCGTGCGCTTTCTTTATCCATGTTATTTCGTCATTTCTTCCAGCACCAAATCCATGCTTACCACGCGGCCCTCGCGTGCCATTTGAATTTTAATTGTGTCGCCCACTTTGCACTTCGACAAAACACCTGTGATATCCGTCATCGTGCTCACGGCTGTGTCGTTGATGCTGATAAAGCGATCCCACGGTTTCAGGCCGGCCTTTTCGGCAGCGCCGCCTTTATTCACCTCGGTTACAAACACGCCCAAGCTGT
>JAGPHI010000149.1 GCA_018055565.1 Oscillospiraceae bacterium
CATTGCCGAGCCGGGCAGCACCGATGTGGGCGATGTAAGCCACTGCGCCCCCACTGCGCAATGCTATTATGCCTGTTTGGCGCTTGGCACGGGCGGGCATTCGTGGCAATTGACGGCGCAGGCCAATAGCTCGATTGCGATGAAAGGCATGCACAAAGCCGCCGAAGCGCTTTGCCTTGCGGGTATGCGTGCAATTGAAAACCCCGCTTTGCTTGCCAAAGCAAAACAAGAGCTGATTGCCGCGCATCCAAACGGCTATATTTGCCCGATGCCAAAAGGCACAAAACCCGAATTTAATTAAACAATTGATACAGTTTGCCCCCGCCATTTGGCCAAAACCGCGGGGCAAACACAAAAAGCGTCGGCGCAAGATGGTATGCATCCTGCGCCGACGCGTTTGTATACGCTTTACAGCGATAAATCTTTTTTAGAAAATATGGCGATGCCAACGCCAAAGAAAAGCAGCCCCGCCGCATATAAAAGCAAAAACTGATACACGCCCTGCGCTTCGCCCGCGACAAGGCGGTCGATATCAAACAGGGTAATCGGCGTTAGGTATTGCAAAAACGTAAATTTGTCGCCCACTTGGCCAATCATTTGAATCAGCACAAAGCACACGGGCAAGCCAACGCCAAAGCCCATTGCATATTTGGCATCTTGAAACACGCACGCCGCGCAAAACGGAATGCCCGCAAACAAAACCAAAAGCCCCAGCAGCCCTGCATTGATTAAAATAAACTTTGTAATATCCAGCTGTGCGGGAAACATCGCCTCGCACAGCGCAATGCCCAGCGCCGCAACATACAGCACCAGCACGCACAGACCCAGCAAAAGATTGGCGGCCTGCGTAAGGGCGATTTTTACGCGCTTATTGGGTGTTGCCAGCAAATACGCCATGCTGCCCTTGTCGATATAGCGCGTCATTAAGCGGTTTGTTAGCATTGTGATGTACACCAGCGGAAATGCAATGAGCAAAAAGCCATACAGATAATTTGCCACAAACTCCAGCAGGCTGCTGCCCACGTTTAACATGCCAAACGCCGCAAAAAGCTGCGGCATGCTTTCGGCCATCATTTTAAGGCTGTCGCCCAGCTTTGGGTCATACATGGCGATAATCATGCCGGCATACATAGAAAGCACCGCCATGAAAATCAATGTTAATTTGTAATTGGCTTTTATTTCGCGTTTTATTAATGTAGCACTAAGCATTCTGCGTGCCCTCCTCGCCATAAAAATGCATAAACAGCTCTTCCAGCGTTTGCGTGCGGCCTTGCAAGTCCTCTACGCGATAGGCGCTAACAGCCTTGATAAACGCATCCACGTTCCCCGCCACCTGCACTGTTACGCTTTTGCCCGATTCGTCCCAAGCGCCGCCGTGCGCCGCAGCAAAAGCCGCCGCTTCCTGCGCGTCGTGAAAGCGCACTTCGTATATTTTGCGCTTGTTTTGGCGCAGATTTTCCATGCTTTCTACCGCCACGATGCGTCCTTGCCGAATAATGGCCGTGCGGTCAGACGTGCGCTCCACTTCTTCAAACACGTGCGACGACATTAAAATCGTTTTACCACGCGCCTTTTCTGCCAGCAGCAGCTCGATAAATTTGTTTTGCATTAAAGGGTCAAGGCCGCTTGTGGGCTCATCCAAAATCAAAATATCGGGGTTTTGCATAAATGCGCAAACAATGCCGATTTTTTGTTTCATGCCCTTCGACATTTTTTTAATTGCCCCGCTGGCATCCAGTTCAAAAAAGCGCATCAGCTCTTCGGCGCGCGCAAGCGAGGGCATATGCTTCATATTGGCAATAAATTTGATAAATTCAATGCCTGTCATATCCTCTAAAAACGCAATTTCGCCTGGCAGATAGCCCAGGCTTTGCTGAATGCGATCGGCACTGCGAAAGCAATCCAGCCCGTTTATGGAAACGCTGCCCGCATCGGGGCGGATAAAGCCCATCAATTGGCGAATTGTGGTGGTTTTGCCCGCGCCATTTGGCCCCAAAAAGCCAATTACCTCGCCTTTATCTGCGTGAAAGCACACGTCAAACACGCCTTTGCCATTGCCGTAATCCTTTGTGATATGCGCAATATCAATTACATGCATTCCCATTTTCCTTCCTGTTCGCGGGGCCGTTTGCCCGCTTTGTTTGCACAGTTTCATTATACGCTATTCTGCGCATTTGAGAAGCTTTTTTACGAATTTTTTTACAGTAAATTGCAAACACTATCCGCAGATGCGCATAGCGCGTTTAACGCATCCCCCTTTGTGCCAAAGCGTGCAAAGCACAGGCTTGATAAAAAGCTGTTGCTTTTGCAAAATAAACAGGCACGGCAAAGCAATCGGGCACAAAACGCTTGCTTTTACGGAAAATCGTGGTATAATAATACAGTATGAATACGTAAGTTGTGAAAGAGTGAGCCGCCGGGCTCGCTCTTTCCTTAATGTTAGGGCATTTTGGGGCCTTATTTCTCGCTTTTTGGCGCTGTAATGCGGGCAAAAATCCATTTACTGTTGGCTTTTTTGCGCAAATAAGCGGCGTTTAGCGGGCATCGGCCATTATGGCGCGCCCCATCAGAAAGGAACATGGATACTATGGCAAAAAACAAAGGCGGCAACACGGTGCGTGTTGTGGAAGAACTGGTGCGCCCCATTATTGAAGAGCAAGGCCTGCGGCTTTGGGATGTGCGCTATGAAAAAGAAGGGCCGGACTGGTTTTTGCGCATTTTTATTGACCGCGACGAGCCGCTGGACATGAACGCGTGCGAAGCGGCCACCCGCGCTATCAACCCCGTGCTGGATGCGGCGGACCCCGTTGACGGCAGCTATTATCTGGAAGTGGGCAGCCCCGGCCTCGGCCGCAAGCTTGTGAAAGACGCGCATTTTGCCGCAAAGCTGGGCGAAAAGGCAGAAGCCGTGCTGATACGCCCCGATGAAAACGGCTGCAAAAGCAAAACAGGCATTTTAAAAAGCAAAGAAGGCAATATCGTTACGCTTTCAAACGAAAGCGGCGATTTTTTGATAGATACTGCCGCCGCAAGCTATTTTAAGCTTTGCGATGACGAAGATTTGTTCTAGTAGAACAACCCACTAAAATACTAAGCCGAAACGGCAGAATGGATGATAGGAAAATGAATACCGAATTTTTTGAGGCGCTTGCAATGCTTGAGAAAGAGCGCGGCGTTCCGATGACGGATTTGACAGAGAAAATCAAAAGCGCCATTATCATCGCGGTTAAAAAGGATTATGAGGTCGAGGACGAAAACGTTGCGGTGGTGATTGACCCGACAGACGGAAAATTTAGCGTATCGCTGCTTAAAAGCGTTGTAGAGGAAGTAGAAGACGAGCATCGCGAGATTTCCCTTAGCGCCGCACAGGAAAAGAAAAAAACCTACAAAGTGGGCGACTGGTATCCCATCGTTTTGAAAACCAAAGATTTTGGGCGCATTGCGGCACAGGCTGCAAAGCATGTGATCCGTCAGGGTCTGCGCGAAGCAGAGCGCGGGCAAATGCTGGTGGAAATGCAAAGCAAATCGCACGAGATTATCTCGGCGCTCGTTACGCGCATTGATACCCGCAAGGGCGTGATTACGCTGGATTTGGGCAAGGGCGGCGATGCTATTTTGCCTAAAAACGAGCAAGTGGCCGGCGAAGAACTGTTTGAGGGCCAGCGCGTGAAGGTGTACGTGGTGGATGTGGTTGCCACCGAAAAAGGGCCAAAGGTAATGATATCCCGTACACATCCGGGCCTTGTGAAGCGCATGTTTGAAATGGAAGTGCCCGAGATTTTTGACGGCACAGTAGAAATCCGCGCGATTTCCCGCGAGGCGGGCATGCGCACAAAAATGGCCGTTTGGTCAAAAGACGAAAACGTGGATCCCGTGGGCGCATGTATCGGCCCACGCGGCGCACGCGTTGCCAAAATTGTAGAAGAACTCAGTGGCGAAAAAATTGACATTGTGCGCTGGAGCGAGGACCCTGCCGCGTTTATTTCGGCGGCGCTTTCCCCCGCAAACGTTGTAAACGTGGAGATTTTAGAGGGCGAAACCAAGTCCTGCCGCGCCACGGTGCCCGACAATCAGCTGTCGCTTGCCATTGGCAACAAAGGGCAAAACGCGCGCTTGTGCGCAAGGCTGACGGGGTATAATATTGATATCCGCCCCGAAAGCGGCTATTTTGGTGAAGAGCCGGACGCAAAGCCGGCAGAA
>JAGPHI010000150.1 GCA_018055565.1 Oscillospiraceae bacterium
ATCATGGCGCAAAGCAGCGACATGTCAGGCGCAATCCCCGCGGCAAGGCCATCCAGCACAGCGCCCACGCAGGGGCCGTGGCTTTCGCCAAACAGTGTTAAGCGCAGCGCGCTGCCGATGCTGTCACCCATAAAAACATCCTTTCCTTTACGCAATTGTAAAGCGCGAAAGCCGCTTTGCGGCCTGCGTCCTGTGTTGATTTTCGTTATTGTGTGCCGCACTGCGTTTGCGGCGCAAGGCTGCCCTTTTTATACGATGCCCTCTTTAATCATGGCGCGCAAATCCGTCATGGGCACGCGATTGATCCGCGCTGCGCCCAGCTCGTGCACCTGCACCAACTTGATGTCCGCGCCCACGGCCTTTTTGTCATGCGCCAAAAAGCTATAAATTTCGTCGCCATTATAGCGAATGGATGCAGGCAGGCCTAAGCGCTTAAGCACCGCGCGCAAACGGCGTCGCAGCGGGGCAGACATCGTCATCGGCAGCATGCCCAGCGCCACGCATTCGCCATGATACAGCCCCGAAAGGCCGCCCGCGCTTTCGATGGCGTGCCCGATGGTGTGCCCAAAGTTTAACAGCGCGCGCACGTTTTCTTCGCGCTCGTCCTGTTCCACAATGCGCTTTTTTACAAGCAGGCTGCGCTGCAATATCTCTTCCAAATGCGCGTCGACATCCTCGGTTTCAAATAGTGCAAACAAGGCGGGGTCTGCAATCATTCCCGCTTTTACCGCCTCGGCAAGGCCATTGATAAAATGGCGGCGCGTAAGGCTTGCCAGCGTGTCGGGGTCAATCACCACCAGCTCCGGCTGGTAAAACGCGCCCACAATGTTTTTGGTGCCGGCTAAATTAATGGCCGTTTTGCCGCCGATAGAGGAATCAATTTGCGAAAGCGTGGTGGTGGGCACATTGATAAACGAGATACCGCGCATATACGATGCCGCGGCATAGCCCGCCAAATCGCCGATAACGCCGCCGCCAAGCGCCAGCACTGCATCGTGCCGCGTAAAGCCATGCGCCAAAAGCGCAGCGCAAACACATTCTAGCCCCGCAAAGCTTTTGGTTTCTTCGCCCGGCGCAAGGCGCAGCACATAGCCCTCGCCGCACTGCGCCAAAATGGTTTCGGCATACGGCTTCGGCACGTTTTCGTCGGTAACAATCAGCACCTTGCGCTGCAAATTGGCAAGCTTGCCCACATGCCGCAGCGCGCCGCGCTTCAAAATAATATCATAGCTTTGCGCACCGAGGCGCATTGTCATTTTCATGGACTGTTCTTCCCCATTCATCACGCAATCTTTCCCCTGTCTGTGAAAATTGCCAAATGCGTTTATTCGCGCGTGTATACGCCCAAAATGCGCACGGTTTTACATATTTCGCCCAGCAGCGCCAGCAGCTTTTGCCCAGCATCCGCGCCAATATCGCCCACAAGCTCGGCATAAAAATAATATTGCCACGGCAAATTGGGCATCGGGCGGCTTTTAATGCATTCTAAGTTAAAGCCCTCTTGCGCAATGGTTTCTACCACTTGTGCAAGGCTGCCCGCCTTGTGTTCCACCGTAAATAAAAGCGAAAAACGGTTGCCCGTTTGCAGCGGTGTGCGCCCCAGCACAATGAAGCGCGTGGTGTTATCGGCGCTGGTGTTAATGTTTTCGGCCAGCACTGAAAGCCCATACAGCGCCGCTGTTTCCCGCGAGGCAATCGCGCCCTTTGAAGCTTCGCCAAGCTCTGCCACATAGGCGGCGGCCAGCGCGGTGTTGGCATGCTCGTGCGTGGTAAGCCCCAGCCCTTTTAAAAAGCGGCTGCACTGGCTAAGGGCCTGCGCGTGCGAATACACCTCTTTGATATCGCTTTGCTTTGCGCCCTTTACGCCCAAAAGGCAATGCGCCACGGGCAAATCGGCCACGGCCCGCACACAAAGCCGATGTGCAAAGCATAAATCCAGCACCTCGGCCACATCGCCCGCAAAGCTGTTTTCAATCGGCACAACGCCAAAAGCGGCCTCGCCGTTTTCCACCGCTTCAAACACATCGCTAAACGCGGCGCAGCGCTTTTGCACCGCGTGCGGAAATAATCGCGTAAGCGCAATATGCGAAAACGCGCCCTCTGCGCCTTGATACGCCACGGTATCCTCGTTTAAAACGCGCTGCTGATAAGCGCGCGAAAGCTGCATTTGATTGCGTATATATTGCTCGTATAAATCGCGCAGCTCGGCATTTTCAATGCGCGCTATGTTTTTTTGCACCACGGCTTCTTCGCGCTTTGCATCCAGCACGGGCAGGCCGTTTGCCTTTTTATATAAGGCCACTTTGCGCGCCGCCGCCATGCGCCGAACAAAAAGCAGCGCTTGCTCGGCATCCACCGCATCTATTTCGCTTCGCGCGTTTGCAAGCTCGTCCATAAAGCATCGCTCCTGTTTTTAAGGTTTAAAAAGCACCTTGCGGTTTATCCCTAAATCCCGCACCCATGCAGAATATTAGACTGTTTAAGTATATCATAAATCCGCAGTTTGTGCTATACTATATACGCATAATTCTTTGACTGTGTACGCAAAAAGCAGCGTTTCTGTGAAAACGATTTTTTTGTGCAAATTTATGCGCCGCAAAGCGAACACGGCGCAGCACCCAAGAAAGGAATGGGGTATATATGAAAAAGGTTTTGCTTTGGCTGATGATGGTGATCGGGCTGATTGCGCTTGTGGTATTTGGCACCGCCGGATTTCTCTATTACTCCACCGATGAAACCGCCATACCCAATGTGCCCGTATCGCTAAACGGCGAGGCGCTTACGTTAAACGGCTATCAGTGGAACGCGCCTGTTTTGGGCGGCGGCATTTATAAGCCCGGCTCTATGCCGCACACGCTTGCGGCCGACAGCATATCCGATGTAACCGAAACGGCGCCCGCGCTTGCTATCCCCGATGGCATGTCGGCCAATGTGCGCATAACCGCCGGCAGCGCCGTGATTTTTGAGGGCAGCGCGCAGGAGTATGCCGCTTTTCGCCTTGCCGCCAACGGCGAATACCTGTATGCAATCACCGTTACAAAGCCCCTTGCCGAGCGCGAGGGCTATGGCGAATTTTATTTTGATGCCAAGCTGACGCTTGCCGTGCGGCCCGCTATCGTCTTTTCAACCGACCGTATTGCGCAAGGCGGTGTGGTATCAGTGGCCGTTACCGGCCTGATGGATGCCACCGTGCCCACCATTCAAACCGAGCTGGGGCTTGCCACTTTCACAAATATTAATGGCATATGGAAAGCGTTTGTGCCCGTTGCCTATAACCGCGAGCCTGGCGAATACGCCATCGAGGTGCGCTGCGGCGATGCGGTGCAAGCGCAGCGCGTTAAGGTAACCGCTGCCGAATTTACCGTGCAAAACATGACGATTGATCAAGGTATAGCCAATTCCACCGCAAATTCCGCGGCGGCAAACCAAGAATATCGCAATAAAATTTGGCCGCTGTATGAAACGGCCGACCCCGTAACCTATTGGAAAGGCTTATTTAAGCAGCCGCTTTTTGGTGAAATTACCACGCAATACGGCTTGCGCCGCTATATCAACGGCTCCAAAACGCCCGAGCGCCACGGCGGCATTGACATTGCCGCGGGCGAGGGCAGCATCATTCTTGCGCCCAATGCCGGCAAGGTGGTTTTTGCCGAATTTATTGCCCTTACGGGGAACACTGTTGTCATCGAGCACGGCGCTGGCATCAAAAGCTATTTTTATCATATGTCGAAGCTGCTTTGCGAAAAGGGGCAACTAATCGGCACGGGCGAGCCCGTCGGCGAAGTGGGCACTACAGGATTTTCCACAGGCCCGCATCTGCATTATGAAGTTAAAATTGGCAATCAAAGCATTAACCCCTGGCAGCTTTTTGATGGCACCAGCGGCATTTATTTCACCGCCGATTAGTGCCTAATATCGATTATTTTGTTAAAATTGTGTGAGAAAATGGGGCTTGCTTTGCCTTTTTGCGTTTTTTGGTGTATAATAATACCGCTATGCAGCAATCATCGGCTTTGCACCTTATGTGCAAATGCCTGCGTTGCACGTCGGCCATTGGCTGGCGTGCTATACAGTTTGTGTTTATCGGAAGGGAAGTGGATATTTGCCAAGCTATCAAAAAAACACCGAGCCTAACGCGCCACGCGGCAAAAAGCCGCTTTCGCGCTTTACGTTTTCCATGCAGCGCGCGGCATATGCCGA
>JAGPHI010000151.1 GCA_018055565.1 Oscillospiraceae bacterium
TATTCGTTATCCAAAAAATAATACGTAACCTTTTCGCGCACAAGTGTAAACACGCCGCAATACTGGTTGCGCCAGCCCACGGGCACCATAAAATTGCACAGATATTTCAGCTTTTCTTTCCATTCCGCCTTCATGTCGCCATAAAGCGGCATTACCACGCGCACATTTACCTTGCGCGCGCAAATGGCCGCGGGCAAGCTGCCCGCCACATCGCCCAGCCCCCCCGACGCCGCAAAGGGCGTTGCCTCGCTGGTGCAAAACAAAATATTCATCCCAAAATCCCCTTTATCTCTGACATCTAACTTCTGACTTCTAATCTCTAATTTCTAACATCTGCCCTTTAAACCGCTAAACCATCGCGTTTTTAGGCACAAATACAGGCAACAAATCGGTGCCGCGCAAATGCTTTGCCGCCGACACGCGCACGTCTTTATCCAGCACCGCGTTTTCCACAATGGCGTTTTCATGAATTTGCGAGCCCTGCATAATTACGCAATTTTTTACCTTAGCGCCCTTTTCTACACGCACACCGCGGAACAAAACGCAGTTTTCCACCTCGCCCTCGATGATGCACCCATCGGCAATTAAGCAATTTTTTACTGTGCAATCCATCGCATAGCGCACAGGCGCTTCATCGCGCACCTTTGTGTACACCGCGCGCCCCTCGGGGAACAGCAGCTTTAAGTTTTGCGGGTCAATCAGGCGAATGTTTTCGTCAAAATAGCTTTTCATGTCATACACACGCGCGCGATAGCCTGTGTATTCCACACCGCGCACATTTAAAATTTGCAAGCTGCGCGCCAAAATATCGCGTTCAAAATACACAAGGCCGCGCACCATCGCATCTTTAATCATCACAATCAGCTCTTCGCGCTTCATCACAATCACGTTCAGCGAAAGATTTTGCACGCCCGAACGGTAATCATTGCACAAAAGCTCTGTTACGCGGTTATCCGCGTCCATTGTAAAGGTAAAATTGTCTTGCTTAATGGGCTCGGCAATGGCGCTGCGCTCGTACACCATCGACACATCCGCGCCCGATTTGACATGTGTTTCCACAAGCTCGGCAAAATCCAAATCCGATGCCACGTTGCAATCGCTCATAATTACATATTTTTCTTTTTGCTCTTGCAAAAAATCGATAATGCTATACAGCGCCTCTACACGCCCATGATATACCTTATTGCTGCTTTGCGAGTATGGCGGCACAATGTTTAAGCCCCCGCGCTTGCGCGAAAGGTCCCACTCGCGGCCATTGCCAAGATGATCCATCAGCGAATGATAGTTCTTCTTTACAATAACCGTCACGTTTTCCATGCCGGCATGCACCATGTTGGATAGGCAAAAATCAATCATGCGATACCGCCCCGCAAACGGCACCGAGGCCATCGTGCGGTTTTTGACAAGCTCGGGAATCAGCCCGTCGTACGAGTTTGGAAAAATAATACCCAAAGCGTTGATATTGACCATATTAATCTTCTTCCTTTCATGGGGGAATTTGCACAACAGCATTATTCTAATGCTGTATTCGGCAAAGCCGAATGCGTGCCGCTTTGGCGCGCAAGGTGCAAAACCCTGCGGGAAAAATTTTTTCCCGCTCTCTTCCTTTCATGGGGAATTTGCACAACAGCATTATTCTAATACTGTGTTCGGCAAAGCCGAATGCGTGTCGCTTTGGCGCGCAAGGTGCAAAACCCTGCGGGAAAAATTTGTTTTTCCCGCTCTCTTCCTTTCATGGGGGAATTTGCACCGTTTCGGCAAAGCCGAACGCGTGCTGCTTTGGCACGCAAGGTGCAAAACCCTGCGGAAAAAATTTGTTTTTCCCGCTTTCTTCCTTTCATGGGGAATTTGCACAACAGCATTATTCTAATGCTGTATTCGGCAAAGCCGAATGCGTGCCGCTTTGGCACGCAAGGTGCAAAACCCGTGCGTGAAACTAATGTTTCGTGCTAAACTTCTTCACCGTCATTGACGTTTTTTTCAATCATGGCTTTTGGCAAAACGCGCGCGTTTTCGCCAATGATAACGCCCTCGCCCACCACGGCCACGCCCCATTTAGACATGTCGTCCATATCCTCAGGCCGCTCGCCAATTATCGCGCCTTTTTTTACCACAACATCTTCGGCAATGATGGAATAGCGCACATCCGCGCCCTCTTCAATCACGGCGCGCGGCATAATAATCGAATCGCTTACCTTTGCGCCCTTTGCAATTTGTGCCCCAGCAAACAGCACGCTGGAGCTTACGTCGCCCTCCACAATGCAGCCCTCGGTAATCATCGCGTTATCCACATGCGCGTCTGGCCCCGTGTAATGGCAGGGGCTGCCCGAGGTGCGCGCATAAATTTTCCACATTGGGTCCCACACATCCAGCGGCATATTGGGATTAAGCAAATCCATATTGGCTTCCCAAAGGCTGTCGATGGTGCCCACGTCTTTCCAATATCCCTCAAACGGATACGCCACCATGCGCTGCCGATCGCCCAGCATATTAGGGATAATGTTTTTGCCAAAATCGTTGGACGAGGTTTTGTCTGCTTCGTCCTCGGTAAGATATTTGCGCAGCTTATCCCATGTGAAAATGTAAATACCCATCGAAGCAAGATTGGATTTAGGCTCTTTGGGTTTTTCTTCAAATTTTGTGATATCGCCGCTTTCGTCAGCCGTCATGATGCCAAAGCGCGAGGCTTCTTCCCACGGCACCTCCAAAACAGCGATGGTGCAATCGGCCTCTTTTTCTTTATGAAACGCCAACATTTTGGCATAATCCATCTTATAGATATGGTCGCCCGATAAAATCAGCACATATTCGGGGTCATATCGCTCGATAAAATTGAGGTTTTGATAAATGGCATTTGCGGTGCCCTTATACCAATCGGAGCCTGTGGCCGTTTGATACGGCGGCAAAACATGCACGCCGCCATATAAACGGTCCAAATCCCAGGGCTGGCCGTTGCCGATGTATTCATTAAGCACCAGCGGCTGATATTGCGTAAGGATGCCCACTGTGTCAATGCCGGAATTGACACAGTTTGACAGTGGAAAATCAATTATGCGATATTTGCCGCCAAACGGCACGGCAGGCTTTGCCAAATTTTTGGTTAGCGCGTAAAGGCGCGAGCCCTGCCCACCCGCCAGCAGCATTGCAACACATTCTTTCATTTAAAACCCTTCCTTTCTAGGGGAATTTGTACCAGTTTTGGCTCTGCCAAAATTTCGCCCTTTATTTTGGGCGAAACGGTACAAAAACCCAAACTTTGAAAGCGAACTTTCAAAGTTGCTTAATTGCTTTGTAAAAACGCATTTGCCTTACTGTTGGCTTTTTGCTGCGCCTTTGCGCGGCGCGCGCTTTGCAGGGGGCGTCGGCACCGATATATACACGGTGGCCATGGGCGGCACCTTTAGCACGATGGAATATGGCTGCCCGTGCATGGGCGTTTTTTCTGCTTTTCGTGTGCCATTGATAGTGCCCGTGCCGCCAAAACGCGCATCATCCGACGAAAGCAGCTCGTGATATGTGCCCGCGCGCGGCACGCCGATGCGATATCCCTCGCGCAGAACAGGGGCAAAATTGCATACAGCAATTACCTCGTGCCCTGCCTTGTCGCGGCGGATAAACGCAATAACGCTTTGGGTGTTATCGTCCGGCACCAGCCACTGAAAGCCCTCCCATGAATAATCCTCCGCCCAAAAAGCGGGTGTTTCTTTATAAAATGCATTCAGCACCTTTACAAATTCCAGCAGCTGCTGATGCTTTTCAAATTTTAAAAGCCCCCAGTCCAGCTCTCGCGCTTCATTCCACTCGATAAACTGGGCAAACTCTTGCCCCATAAACAGCATTTTTTTGCCTGGATGCGCCATCATATAGCCATAAAAAGTGCGCAGCCCCGCAAATTTTTGTTCGTACTCGCCTGGCATTTTATTAATTAAGCTGCATTTGCCGTGCACCACTTCGTCGTGGCTGATGGGCAAAACAAACTGTTCGCTGAATGCGTAGAAAAAGCTAAACGTCACCTTGCCGTGGTTGCCCGCGCGAAACAGCGGGTCGGTGCTCATGTAGCTGAGCATATCGTTCATCCAGCCCATATTCCACTTAAAATTAAACCCAAGCCCCCCTTCGCACACAGGGTGCGACACCTTTGCCCAGGCCGTGGATTCCTCTGCAATCATCATTGCGTGCGG